>DASVVD010000139.1:0-12290 GCA_036386715.1 Pseudoduganella sp. | reverse complement strand
ATGTCCATATATGATTTTGTAAGGATATCAATCGAACCTGTTATATCGATAACGAAGTTTTCATAATGTTACTTGGATTGCGAATATCGCAGTGCAGCATTATGACCGGACGGTGACATTCAGTTTCATGGCGTCGATAGCGTTAAATCCAGGAAATCGTGATAATCTATTAATGATTCGATAGATATAATTGAAACGAAGTGTAAAAAAGGCGTCTTTTTTCCACAAATAGCCTGTGATTTGTGATGTGCGTCACAACTCGCGGAATAGAATGTGGCAATATACCTCCCATCGCTGCAGAGAAACTGCTTTAAATCAACACGCAGTGTGTCACGCAGATTTTTGGTTAATCACCACTTTATAAGGATTCAAAATCATGGCAGCTCAAGACTACTACGGCGTCGTTCAACAACTGTATGTTTCGTACTTCGGCCGCCCGGCGGACTACTACGGTCTGCAAAATTTCGCCGCACAGCTTCAGGCCCTGGGTGCCAAGACCACGTTTGCTGAACTGAACGAGCAAATCCAGTCTCCTGATGCCTCCGCTGGCCTGAAAGAGCTGATCGCCGGTTTCGACGCTTCCCCTGAAGCCATCGCTCTGTATGGCTCGGACACCTCGACCATCGGCACCTCGAAGTTCGTGGCGGCCGTTTATCAAAACCTGTTGAACCGCGAGCCCGATGTTGAAGGCCTGACGTTCTGGGTTCAAGCCATTACCTCCGGTGCGTTGACGCGCGCCAATGCCGCCGCTTCGATCAGCGCTGCCGCAGCCGCAAACACCGGTACGCCTGACGCGCTGGCAGTACAGAACAAAGTAACGGTGGCAACCAACTTCACCGCTGCCATCGATACCGCTTCCGAAATCAATGGTTTCTCCGGCGACGCCGCTGCCGCATCGGCACGTGACCTGCTGGCCGGCGTGACCAGCGAAACCGACGTCAACGCTTACCAGGCGACTGTCGAAGAATCGCTGGCAGCCATCGTGGTTGCATCGATCCCGACCACGACCGCAGCACTGACCCAGGGCCTGGACAACCTGATCGGCGGCGCTGGCAATGACACGTTCAATGCCACCGAAATCGTCGTTGGCGGCGTTGCGCAGCCTACGCTGACCGTGGGCGACAAGATCGCCGGCGGTAACGGCAACGATACGCTGAACATCACGCAAACTGCCGCCTTTAATGGCGTGCCGGTGAATGTCGCTGTCACCAATGTCGAGAACGTCAATCTGACCACCGCCGCTGCGGCCACGATCGACACCACCACCTGGACCGGTGTGACCGCGCTGAACGTCAGTTCGGTTGGCGCCACGGCGGTAACCGCTGCAGAAACCACCAATGTGGTCGCAACCAATTCCGGTACCGGCACCGTTGCCGTTACTGGCGGCCTGGACCAGACGGTCACTACCGCGGGTGCCGTGACCCTGACTGGCGCTGCCGGCGCAATCACCACCACGAGCTCGGCCCTGGCTGCTGGCGCCGTGTCGGTGAATGGCGGCACGACCGTTGACGTCACCGTCGCTGGCCAGACCACCGGCACGATTACTGTCGGCAACACCGCAGCGCCTACCGGCGCTGTGACCGTGAACGCCTCGGTCAATGCTGACGCAACTATTACGGCTGGCAACATCGCTGTAACGGGCGGCACGACGGTTGTCGTGAATGCGACCGGTGCGACTGCCGCTGCTGCAACGGCTGCTGCTACCGATACCACGAACAGCACGATCACGCTGGGTAGCGTGACGGTAACGGGTACCGACGCCACGACGGCTGTCACCGTGAACCAGGCAAATGCCGTGACCGCTGTTGCCGGCAATGCCGATGGCGAAGGCAAGATTGGTATCGTCAACGGCACGGTCGCCATCGCCGACAAGAATGTCCTCTCCGCAACGGCAGCTGGCACGATCTCGACGGTGACCATCAACAGCTTCGGCGCTTCGTCCACGGTCGCTTCCAGCGCACTGACGACGCTCAATCTGTCCGGCACCGGCGTTGACCTGACCGTGACCGATGGCGGCCTGACCACGGCAGCAGTCACTGAACAAGCTGTGAACGTCAATGGCCTGACGACGTCCGGCGCAGTCACGCTGGACGCGCACATCACCACGCTGAACCTGGAAGCTGCGACCAAAGCGTCGACCATCGCCACGCTGGCAGCAACCGGCGCAACCACGCTGAACATCGGTGGCGATGCAGCCGTGACCCTGGCCAACCACTCGCTGGCTTCGGGCGCCACCATCACCGTGACCAACACGGAAGGTGTAACGCTGAGTACGGCTCTGGCAGCCAACACGACCTTCACCGGTGGTGCAGGCGACGATTCCATCGCGCTGACCGGCGGCTTCACCAAGGCAATCACCCTGGGCGGCGGCGATGACACCGTGACCTACGCTCTCCAAGGCACCGGCGGTTCGGTTGCTGGTGGCGAAGGTACCGACACGATCATCCTGAGCGGTGCCCAGGCTGTCACGGCCAGCGCCAACTCGACCTTCAATTCCAAGTTCACCGGCTTTGAAGTCCTGGAACTGTCGAGCGGCGACGTCGGCACGGTCAACCTGCTGGGCATCAACGGTGTCACCAGCGTCCGCGCTGCTACCGGCACGATCAACTTGGCAGGCCTGGCTTCGAACGGTACGTTCACGCTGACCGGCACCGGTGTCGATGCAACGGTCGACGTGACCAATGCACTGTTCAACCCTGCCGACACGCTGAACATCGGCCTGGATTCCTCGACCGCCGTGACCGGTACGGTAACCGCTGCTGGTGTCGAAACCATCAATATCACGGCCGCCGACGCTGCCGATGCCGGCGGCAATGCCGTCATCCACTCGCTGACCCTGGAAGCAACCGCTGCAACCAGCGTTGTCCTGACCGGTAATAACGGTGTAACGCTGGTCAACAGCGGCAACACCGCGATCACTTCGTTCGATGCTTCCGGCGTGGTGGCAAACGGTTCGGCTACCGCCGACACCGCTGCCAACCTGGCCGTGACGTTTGCTTCGGAAAACAGCACTGCCGCAGTGAGCATCACCGGTGGCGCTGGTAACGACTCGCTGACCGGTAACGCCGGCGTCGACACGATCAACGGTGGCGCAGGTAACGACATCATTGGTGGTCTGGCAGGTGCCGACGTCCTGAACGGTGCTGAAGGCAACGACACCATCACCGGTGGCGCAGGCATCGACACCCTGACGGGCGGCGCAGGCGCGGACATCTTCGTGTTCGGTGCCGGCGACGCAGGCATCACGGGCACCGAGAAAGTCACGGACTTCAGCCTCGCGCTGGGCGGCGACAAGCTGGACCTGGCGACCACCACGCTGGTCGCCGACGTGACCGCTTCCAACATCACTTCGGCCATCAATGGCGCAGTGGACCTGACGGCAACCGTGAAGGACGGCATCATCACGCTGGGCGGTGCGGATGCTGGCCTGGTCGACACGATCGGTGAACTGAAGCTGGTCTTCGAAGCACTGGAAAACGCTGGTGCTGCCGACACGGCTGCGATCGTCTGGGGTGGCAACACCTACGTGATCACCGACACGATCGGCGGCGCTGCCAACGACATCATCCAGCTGGTTGGTGTGACCGGTGCAGTCTCGCTGTCGACCACGGACGCAGCCAACAGCATCTTCATCAGCTAATTCCGCCGAACGCATCCGCCTCCGGGCGGATGCGCCGGAAGAATGCAGAAACCCTGTCCCTCTCGCGAGGGGCAGGGTTTTTTTATGGCTGCCTGGACGTCGAGGCCGTCTCATATGCCGCAACTGGACCCCACGTCATGCGGCTGGCAACGCCCTGCAGAACAGCTCCCGGGCCATGCACGCTCCTATAATCGTGAACCGCTGCCGGGAAGTAATTTTGCACGTCAATATCCCATCGCTAACGCCGTGCCATAAAGCAACAAACATCCCCGTTCTTTACAAAATTATGTGACGTGTATCACATGCTAGTGACGTTTTGATGGATAATTCTCTCGTCCTCTGATGAAGCGCCAGCGCCCCGTGCCGGCCAATCCAATGAAAAAACTCCTTCCGATCCGTAACGAAATCGAGCTGGTCCTGCTCAGTTTCAAGCGCACGTTCTACACCGTTGGCACCTTCAGCGCGATCACCAACCTGCTGATGCTCGTACCGTCCCTGTACATGCTGCAGGTCTACGACCGCGTGCTGCAGAGTCGTAACGAATACACGCTGCTGATGCTCACGCTGCTGATGCTGGGTGCCTACATGTTCATGTCGGCGCTGGAGCTGATGCGCACCTTTGTGCTGGTGCGTGTCGGCGCACGTTTCGACATGCAGCTCAACAAGCGCGTCTACACGGCGGCGTTCGAACAGAACCTGAAGCGCGCCGGCGGCAATGCCGGCCAGTCGCTGGCGGACCTGACGAACCTGCGCCAGTTCCTCACCGGTAACGCGCTGTTTGCCTTCTTCGACGCGCCCTGGTTCCCGGTCTACCTGCTGGTGATCTTCCTGTTCGAATGGCAGCTCGGCCTGTTCGCGCTGGTCGGCACCGCGCTGCTGGTGATCCTGGCGATCGTGAACGAAAAAACCACCAAGAAGCCGCTGGCCGAAGCCAACGCGATGTCGATCGCCGCCGGTTCGCTGGCTACCAACAACCTGCGCAATGCCGAAGTGATCGAATCGATGGGCATGCTGCCGAACCTGCTGCAGCGCTGGTTCAAGACGCACGGCAGGTTCCTGCACCTGCAGGCCGAAGCCAGCGAAAAAGCCGGCAAGATCCAGGCGGTGACGAAATTCGTCCAGGTCTCGCTGCAGTCGCTGGTGCTGGGCTTCGGCGCGCTGCTGGTCCTCGAGAACAAGATGACGCCAGGGATGATGATCGCCGCCTCGATCCTGGTGGGCCGCGCCATGGCGCCGGTGCAGCAGCTGATCGGTGTGTGGAAGAGTTTTTCCAGCACGCGCAGCGCGTATGAACGCCTGACCACGCTGCTGCAGGCCAATCCGGAACGCGAGGCCGGCATGCAATTGCCGAAGCCGACCGGCCAATTGTCCGTGGAAGGCGTTTCCGCGGCGCCGCCCGGCGTGACCGTGCCGGTGGTGCGCGGCCTGTCGTTCGGCATCGTGCCGGGCGATGTGCTGGGCATCGTGGGCCCGAGCGGCTGCGGCAAGTCCACGCTGGCCCGCCTGCTGGTGGGTGTGTGGCCGGCCGCTGTCGGCAAGGTGCGCCTCGATGGTGCCGATATCTATCACTGGAACAAGGCTGAACTGGGCCCGCACCTGGGCTACCTGCCGCAGGATATCGAACTGTTCGGCGGCACCATTGCCGAGAACATTGCCCGCTTCGGCGAAGTGGATGCCGAAAAAGTGGTGGAAGCGGCCAAGCGCGCCGGCGTGCACGACATGATCCTGCACCTGCCGGATGGCTACGACACCCGGCTGGGCGACGGCGGCGCCGGCCTTTCCGGCGGCCAGAAACAGCGCCTGGGCCTGGCCCGCGCCATGTACGGCGACCCGGCATTGCTGGTGCTCGATGAACCGAACTCGAACCTGGACGATGCCGGCGAGGCAGCCCTGGTGCGCGCCGTGGGCGACCTGCGCCAGCGCGGCAAGACCATCGTGCTGATCACGCACCGCACCAGCGCCATCTCGGCCACCAACAAACTGCTGGTATTGCAGGAAGGCGGCGCGGCCATGTTCGGTCCCACGCGCGAAGTGCTCGCTGCGCTGCAGGAGCAGAACAACAAGCGCCAGCTGCAGGCGCAGCAGGCGGCACAGCAGCCGGGCCAGCAGGCCACGGCACAACAGCAGGCGGCAGCGCAGCAAGCCGCAGCACAGCAGGCAGCAGCACAGCAGGCAGCAGCACAACAGGCGGCACAGCAAGCCGCAGCACAGCAGGCGGCAGCGCAGCAGCAACCCGCCCAGCCGGCCAGCCCCACGGCACCGGTGCCTGCCAACACGGAGCAGAAATAATGGCCAATATCGTCAAGTCGCCGAACAGCGGCGCATCCGATGTCATCACGCACGACGTCAGCCCGATCACCGTCGAAACCGATGACCGCGTCTATACCCGTATGGGCTGGTTCATCGTGCTGGCCGGCGTGGTCGGCTTCCTGGTCTGGGCGTTCACGGCGCCACTGGACAAGGGCGTGCCCATGTCCGGCTTCGTGGCCACGGAAAGCAACCGCAAGGCGATCCAGGTGCAGAATGGCGGTACCGTGGCCGAGATCCTGGTGCGCGATGGCGACGTGGTCAAGGCCGGCCAGGTGCTGGTGCGCATGAACGCCGTGCAGGTCACCTCGGCACAGGCCATGAGCCGTGCCCAGTATTTCAGTGCGCGTGCCGCCGAGGCGCGCCTGCTGGCCGAACTGCGCGGCGACAAGACCGTGCCGTTCCCGGCCGCGCTGGAGGAATTCAGGGACGACAAGGAAGTGGCGCAATCGGTGGCGTTGCAGAACCAGCTGCTGGCATCGCGCCAGATGGCGCTGCAGAACGAGCTCGCGGCGGTGCAGGAAAACATCGCCGGCCTGAACGCGCAAACCAAAGGCCTGGAGGAATCGCGCGATTCCAAGAAGGCGCAGCTCGACATCCTGAAGGAGCAGCTGGAGAACTCGCGCGACCTGGCCAAGGAAGGCTATATCCCGCGTTCGCGCCTGCTGGACCTGGAGCGCACCTACGCGCAGATCGGCGGCGCGATCTCGGAAGACATCGGCAACATCGCGCGCGGTCGCCGGCAGGTGATGGAACTGAACCTGCGTGCCGCCCAGCGCCGCCAGGAATACCAGAAGGAAGTGCGCACCCAGCTGTCCGACGTGCAGAAGGAAGCCGAGGCGCTGCAGGCCCGCCTGGTCGGGCAGAACTTCGACGTCGCCAGCGTGGAGGTCAAGTCGCCGGTCGATGGCGTCGTCGTCGGCAGCAGCATCTTCACCAAGGGCGGCGTGGTCTCGCCTGGCGCGCACATGATGGAAATCGTGCCGGCCCAGGATGCGCTGGTGGTGGAAGGCCAGTTGCCGGTGAACCTGGTGGACAAGGTGCGCCCCGGCCTGCCGACCGAGCTGATTTTCTCGGCCTTCAACACCAACCACACGCCGCACATTCCCGGCCAGCTGGTGCAGATCGCCGCCGACCGCACCGTGGACGAAAAGAGCGGTGCCGCGTATTACAAGGTGCGTGCGAAAGTCACGCCGGAAGGCGCCCGGCTGATCGCCGAGAAGAAGCTGGAGATCGTGTCCGGCATGCCGGTGGAACTGTTCGTCAAGACCGGCGAGCGCACGATGATGAGCTACCTGATGAAACCGATCGTCGACCGTGCCCATTCGGCACTGTCGGAGGACTGAGATGACCCATTTCGTGAAACGCGGCGCCATGCTGCGCCGCCTGCCACTGCTGCTGGGCGCGGCATTCCTGCTGCATGGCGGCGCCGCCTCGGCGCTCGGCCTGATGCAGGCCTACCAGGCCGCGCTGCAGAACGACCCGGCCTATCGCGCCGCCTACTACACTGCCGAAGGCGGCAAGGAATACCAGGTGCTGGGGCGCGCGGGGCTGTTGCCCACCGTATCGGCCAGCTACAGCGGCAGCAAGGCGCACACGCTGACGCAATTTCCTGGTGCCAGCATCCCCGAACGGGACCAGCACTACATCGCCCGCTCCACCGTGGTGCAGGTGCGCCAGACGCTGGTCAGCCTGGATGCGCTGGCCCGCTACAAGCAGGGCAAGGCGCAGAGCGCCTACAGCGCAGCGCAGTTCGCCAGCCAGCAGCAGGACGTGATCGTGCGCGTGGCGACCGCCTATTGCGAGGTGCTGTACCAGCAGGACCAGCTGGCGCTGGCGCAGGTGGAGCGCGACATGTACATCGAGCAGCGCAAGGTCAACGACCTGCTGTTCTCGAAAGGCGAGGGCACCAGGACGGATGCGATCGAAACCCAGTCGCGGCTCGATCTTTCCGAGGCCCAGGTGCTGGAGGCGCAGGACAACGTCGTCAACGCCAAGACCACGCTGGCCGGCATCGTCGGCGCCGAGGTCGGCGAACTCGATACGCTGCGGCCGGGCTTCCGCGTGGCGCCGACCGACACGCGCGGCTTCGAGGCATGGAAGCAGACCGCCATGGACAACAGCCCGGAAATCCGCACGCTCACGCAGGGCATCGAGATCGCCCGGCAGGAAATCAACAAGGCGCGCGCCGGCCATACGCCGCGGCTGGACATCGTGGGCACGTACCAGAAGAGCGAGTCCGACACGATCAACACCATCAACCAGAACATCGATTCGCACTCGATCGGTTTCCAGCTGAATATTCCAATCTATAGCGGCGGCTCCGTCAGCGCGCAGACGCGCCAGGCGGCGGCCAACAAGAACAAGGCCGAGGAAGACTTGCAGGCCCAGGTCGACAAGACGCTGACCGAGCTGCGCAAGGACTACAACACCATGAGCAGCAGCGTGCGGCGCATCGATGCGCTGGTGAAGGCGGTGGATTCGGCGCAGTTGCTGGTCAAGGCCACCGAGCAGAGCATCAAGGGCGGCGTGCGCATCAACCTGGACCTGCTCAATGCCAAGCGCCAGCTGTACACGGCGCAGCGCGACCTGGCGCAGGCGCGCTATGGCTACATGCTGGCATCGCTGCGCATGCGGGCCGCGGCCGGCGTGCTGTCGGCCGAAGACCTGCAGCTCACGGCGGCCTATTTCCAGTAAGGATCGGGTACCGGCCCGCGGGCCGGAGCAGGTGTGAAAGCATAATCGGGGTCACACCCCACACAATCGGGGTCAGACCCCGTATTTCGGAAACATTGCCCAAGATCGGGGTCTGACCCCGATTTTGGGCAACTCCAGGCGCTGGCGCGAGCCGGCGCCTTGCTTTGATGCCGCGCCCACGACCCAAGGCGGCGTTGAGCCGCTTTTTTACGTCGCGCCCAGGGCATTCCCATGCCAGGCTCGTGTCATTTTCATGCGATCCCGAGGCCCTGGTACAGCGGCAGGAATTGCTCGCTGAACAGGCCGGCAACCCGGGTCAGTTCCCCCACCTGTTCCTCGGCGGAGAACTGCTCGCCGTTTTTCGACAGGCGTTCGTTCTGCGAAGCCAGCAGGTCGTTCACGAAACCGGTCCATTGCACGGGCTGCGTGAGGCCACGGCGGCGCGCCAGCAGCATCAGCTGGTGGAAACGGCCGACCGACACTCCGCCGCCGGTCACGGGCGAGGCCAGCTGGGCGATATCGGCACTGCCGATGGCCAGCTCGCACAGGCGGGCATTGAGTTTTTCGGTGCGCGGCCGGACACGGGCAATGACTTCGTCCGGCTGGGCCGGCTGCACCTGGGTTGAACCGACCAGGATGAAGACCGCTTCCACCAGGTTGGCGAAGTTCACGCCTTCGCAAGCACGCTCCAGGTCGGCAATGGACTTCGGCTGGTAATCGCCCAGCGCATCGAGGATCGGCCGGTAGACAGCCTCCTGCAACGTCACCTCGCCGATCTGGGTCTTGACCGTCATCGACACGTTTTTCAGCGGCGTCGCCAGCACCACGCGCTGCTGGCGCAATTGCTGCGCGCGCTCTGCGGGCATCAGCTTGCGGGTGCCGCGCGACCAGTAATCCTTGCGGAACTGCTGGTTGCCCATGAAATCGTAAACCGTTTCGCGGAAGGTCGAATCCTCGATTTCCCTGATCAATGCCAGCTGGTCGGCGCTGCAGTTCAGCGAGGGGATCTGGCGCAGGTAATCGGCACTGGCGGCAAAGCCGAGTTTCGCCGTTTCCATCTGGCCGGCGATTTCGCTGAACAGCATGGGCTTCCACTCGCGGTTGAAGTATTCGTGGGCGAGATAGCTTTTCGGCTGCGCTTTCAGGCCGGTGAGCCGCTGGGCGATCTGGGGATTGGCGGCACTGAACCTGGGGTTGGTCGCCAGCAGGCGTTCGGCAAAGGCCAGCGACTGGTCGACCCGGCCCAGGATATTGCTGCCGGGCGAGCACATGACCTGGTCGTACTGCGAGATCAGGTCGCGCAGCGGCACCATCGGTGCCCAGCCCGGCTGCGTGTTGTAGCTGACGAACGCCACGCCGCCCACTTTCAGCCTGCGTGAAATGAAGTCGAGGATGATGCGGCGGTTGCTTTCGGAGACCCAGCTCCAGATGCCGTGCAGGCCGATGAAATCGAAGTCCGGCAGGTCGTCGCGGCTGCAGAACTGTTCGAACGACTGGTCGTACAGGTGGGCGTTTGCCCCGGAAACCCGGGCCAGTTCCTGGGCGAACACCGCGTGCGATGGATTGAAATCGGTGCCGTACCAGTCGATTTCCGATGCCGCGGCATGCACGTTGATGCCCAGTCCCTGGCCGAAGCCCAGCTCGCAGGCCGTGCGGATTTCCGGTATCGAGGAGCCACCATTGAGCAGGGCGAGATTCGACCGTAATGGGTTCATTTCGGGATAGACGCCATACGTGTAGCCAACTTCCGAGACGTAACCAGCAGACCATGTGGACATGCGAATCCCTTCAGGTTGATATCGAGTCCTTATTTTATAGACAACTATAAGGGCATTGATAAACTACCTGAAATAAATGGCTGCCAGGGTGCCAGGCTGCTACTTCGGGCGGGAATTGCTCCCGCCTGCTCGTTTACGCCTGCGCCTTGCCGTAGCAATGCGGGCACGACACCTCGTACACGTACTCCGGCGCCAGCTGCTGGCGCGGCGTGACCACGGCGCGGCAGGCAAAGCATTGCACGGTCTCGGTGGGCTGCAGTTGCGGGTTCAGTGCGGTGCGATAGTCGAACACGAAGCAGTCGCCCGTGTAATGGGCGCCGCCCACGTCCTCGAAGTATTTCAGGATGCCGCCTTCGAGCTGGTACACGTTGTCGTAGCCGATGTTCTGCATGTGGATCGCCGCCTTTTCGCAGCGGATGCCGCCGGTGCAGAACGTGACCACGGTCTTGCCCTCGAAGTCGGCCTTGTGTTCCTCGATCAGTTGCGGGAACTCGGTGAACTTCTTGATGCGGTAATCAACCGTGTTGTCGAACGTGCCCACGTCCACCTCGAAGTCGTTGCGGGTATCGACCATGACCACGGGCTTGCCGTTGTCGTCGTGGCCCTGGTCCAGCCAGCGCTTGAGGGTTTTTGCATCCACGAACGGCGCACGGCCTTCTTCGGGCTTGATCAGTGGCATGCGCATGGTGATGATCTCGGCCTTGATCTTCACCAGCATGCGCTTGTGCGACTGCTCGGTGGACAGGCTTTCCTTCACTTCCAGGTCGGCCAGCCGCGCATCGCTGCGCACCCATTCCAGGTACTCGTCGATATTTTCGCGGGTGCCGGAGAGGAACATGTTGATGCCCTCCGGCGTCAGCAGGATCGTGCCTTTCAGGCCGAGGCGCTGCGTGATGTCCTGGTATTGCGGGCGCAGTTCTTCGAGGTTTTCCAGCGTGATGAACTTGTAGGCGGCAATGTTGACGAACAATGCCGGAGCGGCGCCAGCCTGGACGGGGGCGCCGAGAGTGCTTGCTTGCATAGCGGATCAGAGAGGGAATGGCGGAACAGCCGACATTATAAGCGCATCGGCTGCAAAACCGGCCTCAACCCCCTTGGCACTGCCTTGCTGCCAGGGAGGTGTTTTACTTAAGCAACAGCCGCGCCAGTGCGCGGTTTGCGGCGCAACAGGAAGGCCGCCAGGCCGGCACCCGTCAGCAGCAGGGTGGAAGGTTCCGGGACGGCTTGCCGCACCTCGTCCTTCACCGACCAGTGCGCATACGTCATGATCGAGGAGTTGGCCGCATTGCCGATCAGTGCGAAAGGCAGCAGCAGGTCCCCGGACGGGATCGCGGTGTTGGTAAACGCGGCGCCCTTCGCATGCAGGTCGTTGACTTCGAATGCGGTGACGACAAAGCAGAGCAGGGGATTCGAGCAGCCGTTGGTCAGGCCCGGGTTCGCGTCATGGACGCCCTGGAAGACCAGGCGGTCGAGGGCGCCGGAAGCCTCGAAGGTCGCGTCCAGCGAATCGAAAGCCAGCGTGCCGGCGACCGGGCGGCTGTCCGAGAATGACACGTCGTACTGCAGGCCATTGAGCTCCACGCCCTGCGCACCCATCAGGATACCGTTGCTGACGACAAGAATCGGACTCGCCTGGACGACCGCTTGCATTCCCAGCAGCATGCTGCCTGCAGCCAGGATTTTCTTGGGTATGGTGTACATCGCAGCTCCAATGATTGATAAATAATTTCGTGCAAGAATCGTGCCAGGAAAATATTGTTGAGCAAAATCAATGGTATTGTTGAGCTGGCGCACTGGCTCGGCCGCAAAGTGTAATGTTTCCCGACAGTAGGAATACTTTCAAAATGTAATATTTCATTTCGAGCACC
>DASVVD010000138.1:0-9304 GCA_036386715.1 Pseudoduganella sp. | reverse complement strand
ATGTAGATGTCCGTGTCCCAGAAATAGTGGCCTTCGTAGCCTTCGCCCGTCACGCCCTTGGCCGAGATATTGGTCTTGCCATCGCGGCCGACCGACTGCAGCAGGTGGTACTGGTTGAAGCGGATGCCCTGCTGCAGCAGGTCGTCGCCATCGATTTCCACGTCGGACTGCTGCCAGAACCCGGCCAGGTATGCGGCCTGGCGGGCGGCCAGCGCGTCGAAACCTTCGCGCTTCGCCGTGTCCAGCAGGTCGCAGCTGCGCGGCATCAGTTCGCTCTCGTCATAGTCGCGCGAGGTGTGGTAGCAGGCGTACTTGCGCACGGTGATTTTCTCGCCCTGCGCCGCCGGGATCGCATAGCTCTGTTCGAGCCGCAGGTCGTCGCGGCTGCAGTGCGCTTCCGGCGCGTCCTTGCCATCCACCTCGGTCAGCGTGGCGCTGACCAGCATGAAGCCGCTGTTGCGGGTGCGCTGCACCAGCGCGCTGAAGTCGCCTTCCTGCTCGGCCGACAGCAATTGCAGCGACGCGCCCGAGACGGCCGAACCGATACGGGGATCGTCGCCCGCTTCCAGGTTCTGCACCGCGCCATCGAGCGACGACACGATGCGCACCGTGCCGGAAAAGTTCAGCGGCGTCACGCTCACTTCCAGCGCCAGCAGGTGCCGGTTGTCGAGGCATACCAGCCGGCGGCTGTGCACGGCGATCGAGCGGCCCGAGGGCGATGTCCACGTCAGCGAGCGTTCCAGCACACCCTGGCGCAGGTCCAGCGAGCGTTCGTAGCTTTCCAAGGTACCCTGCAGCGGATCGAAGCGTTCGCCGGCCGGCTCATTTGCATCGCTGATCCAGATGCCGATGCCCTTCGCGTTCGGCACGTTCAGCATGAACTGGTTGGTCTTCGCCAGTGCATAGGCCGTTTCCGGATAGTGGATCGACTCCGATTCATAGAAGCCGTTCAGGTAGGTGCCATCCCGCGATGTGCCGCCCGGACCGCTCCAGCCTTCTTCGGCCGTGCCACGCACGCCGATATAGCCGTTGCCCAGGGCGAACAGCGTCTCGTTGAGGAAATGGCTGGCGGCATCCGGCGCAGCCTCGCGCAGGCACCAGGGATCAGGGGGAAAGCGGTGGGTCCGGGCTTGCATCGTGTCTCCTTCAAACCGGTTTGAATAAGGGCTGTCGATCGCCGGCGTGGGCCGTGCGACAGGGAATCAGGTCTGCCGCACCATCAAGGTGGTGGACAGCATTTCGGAGCTAACAGGCTGGCCGTTGATCAGGTCCAGCATTTTTTTCGCCAGCAGCACGCCGCCGTCGCGCAGGTACTGGTGCACCGAGGTCAGCGGCGGCACGAAGCTGGCGGCGCCGGGCGTATCGTCGTAACCGATGACGGAGACGATTTCCGGCACGTGCAGGTTTTTCTCCGCCAGCGCGCGGATCGCGCCCATCGCCAGCAGGTCGCTGGCGGCGAACACGCCATCGAAACCGTGGGGTTTTTTCTTCAGCAGCGCGGAAATGCAGTCGAAACCGGCTTCGAACGTGAAGGCCTTGGGGCGCATGATGTGTACGCTGCCCTGGCCGCCGATCGCTTCGATGAAGCCGGCACAGCGTTCCTGCACCTCGGCGTGGTCGACATCGCCCAGGAACACCAGCTTCTTGCGGCCCAGTTCGAGGAAACGGTGGGCCGCGCTGATACCGCCCTTGCGGTTGTCGCTGCCCACCACCACCGTGCTCGAGTCCGGTTCTGGCGCACCCCACACCACCAGCGGCAGGCCGGCCTTCTTCAGCGCCGTCACGGCTTCGCCATGCGAGCCCTGGCCCAGCAGGATCAGGCCGTCGGCACCGCGCACCGGCGCCGTGTCCAGCAACTGTTTCGAGGTCAGCACCACGCTGTAGCCGGCCGTGGTCAGCTCCTGCGTGATGCCGCCCAGCAGTTCCAGCGGATACGGGTCGGACATCGGCCGGCCCTTCGCGGGTGTCATTTCCACCACAACCGCTACCGAAAACGACTTGCCCATGCGCAGGTTTCGGGCGCTCACATTGAAGCGGTAACCCTGCTCCTCGGCGATGCGGCGGACCTTGTCGCGCGTCGCCTCGGTAACGAGCGGGCTGTTGCGCAATGCGCGCGACACGGTGATCTTGGACACGCCCGCCAATAAGGCCAGGTCTTCCATCGTCATGCCAGCGTCGGGTTTTGCAGCAGCCATCGTATGTCCTGAAAAAAGTTGGAGGCCATTATGACAGATCCAACACTGTTGTCACGCGAAATGACATCGATAGCATTTTGATTGACATCGATGTCATTTGTGCGTTTCAATGTTGTCACACAGACCAGCGGCGGCGCCCCTCGGCGCATTGTCCGGAGACGACAATTCACAAATGAAAGCAAAACTGCCATGAACAACAGGTTCCTGCTGTCCTCGATTTCCCTCGCCATCCTTACCTTGGCAAGCCAGGCACGCGCCGCCGCGCCGCAGGAGGTGGTCGCCCCGGCACCTGCCGCGCAGGAGGCCGTCACTCCAGTGGTGGTGCCACCGGAAGCGGCCGCGCCGGTCGCTGCGCAGGATGTTTCCGGCGCATCCGGCAGTGGCCAGGAAGGCGGCGCGGCCGTGCAGGCTGAACTGCAGCAAGTCGTGGTGACCGGTGTTGCCAGCGGCGGCGTGCGCAAGCTGGACTCGGCGTTTTCGATCACCACCGCCACCGAGGAACAGTTGCGGCAGGCCGCGCCGAGCAGCACGGCCGACATCCTGAAACTGGTGCCGGGCGTGTATGCGGAAGCCACCGGCGGGCAGTCGGGCGCCAATATCGAAGTGCGCGGTTTCCCGTCCGGCTCGGATTCGCCGTTCGTGTCCGTGCAGCTGATGGGCAACCCGATCTACCCGGTACCGACCTTGTCGTTCTTCGAAGGCTCGTCCGCCTTCCGCCTCGACGACACGGTGGAGCGCGTGGAGGTGCTGCGCGGCGGCCCAAGTACCATCTTCTCGAACGGCCAGCCTGGCGCCACCATGAACTTCATCCTGAAGAAGGGCACCGACACGCCGGAAGGCTCGATCCGCTTCTCGACCGGTACCGGCGAACTGCGCCGGGTCGACGTGTTCTACGGCGGCAAGATCGCCGACAACTGGTACGGCACCATCGGCGGCTTCTACCGCAACACCAACGGCGTGCGCGATGCCGGCTTCCCGGCGGACAAGGGCACCCAGCTGACCGCCACGCTGACCCGCAAGCTCGATGCCGGCGAAGTCACGTTCTACGCGCGCCGCACCGACGACAAGAACGCCTTCTATACCGGCGTGCCGCTGATCTCGTCGAACGAAGGCCGCACCATCTCCGAATTCCCCGGCTTCGATCCGCTGACCGGCACCCTGATGAGCGGCGAAATGCGCCGCTTCACGGTGGAAGCGGGCCCCGGCCGCACGCTGAACTACGACCTGGGCGATGGCCGCGGCCTGAAATCGACCGTGTTCGGCATCGACTTCGCGCAAACCGTCGGCGGCTGGAACGTCTCGAACAAGTTCAACTACTTCGACGGCGACCTGAACACGATCGCCATGTTCACGGGGAATAATCCGCTGACGATGGCGGCCTACAACGCCGGCGCGCTGTCCACCTACCGCAACGCCGTGGCAGGCAGCACCGCGACCGCGGCGACCGCCACCTACCTGGACGGCACGCCCGTCGCCGCCACCCAGCAGGTGGTGCAGGCCGGCCTGTGGGCCGTTGAAAAGCAGTTGCAATCGGCCACCGACGAGATCCGCGTCAGCCGCGAGTGGATGAAGGACAACACCGTGACGATCGGCGGCTACTTCGCCAATTATTCGTCGGACGACGTCTGGTACCTGGGCAACAGCCACCTGATGACGGCCGTGCCGAACGCCCGGCTGATCGACGTGCGCCTCAACAATGGCGTGATCGTGTCGAACCAGGGCAAGGAAGGCCCGGTCAACTATGCGCCCGTGGCCTCGTATGACGGCAGCAACACGGCGCTGTTCATCGCCAACGAATGGAAAATCAACGACCGCATCAAGGTCGATGGCGGCATCCGCCGCGAGCGGCAGAAGCTCGATGCCACGGTCTCGAACCTGACCACCGGCGACACGGACAACAACCCGCTGACCGTGTACAACAACGGCACCTCGATGCCGACCAATTCGAACACCGCGCTGACCCGCACCGACTCGGCCAATTCGTTCACCATCGGCGGCAACTTCAAGCTGGCCCGCGATACCAGCATCTTTGCCCGCGCCAACACCGGCCACACATTCGTGGCATTCGATGACCTGCGCAATGCCGGTACCCAGGCCAATGTGAACGACCGCAACTTCCTGCCGACGCCGAAGGTGAAGCAGATCGAAGTGGGCGTCAAGACGGCGACCCCGCTCTACAGCGCCTACGTCAACTACTTCCACACGGAGTTCGACGGTATCTCGTTCCAGCAGCTGCTGGCCGACGGCACCGTGCTGTATTCCACCAGCGGCTCGAAAGGGCAGGGCGTGGAATTCGAACTGGCCCTGCGGCCGGTGCGCGACCTGACGCTGACCTTGACGGGCAACTGGCAGGATTCGGAATACAAGGACAATCCCGTCACGGCCGGCAAGCGCGTGCAGCGGCAACCGAAGCTGCAAGGGCGCTTCACGCCTTCCTACCGGATTCCGATGGGCGACAACGAGCTGCGCCTGTACGGTACCTACACGTATATTGGCGACCGCTGGGCCGACCAGGCCAACCTGCAATACCTGCCGTCCTATAAAACCTTCGACCTGGGCGCGGTGTACCGGCTGGGCGAGAAGATCGAGTTCCGCGTCAATGGCAGCAACCTGAACAACGAACTGGGCCTCACCGAAGGCAATTCGCGCCTGACCACCGGCGGCAGCGGCCCGATCAATGCCCGCCCGCTGTTCGGCCGCACGTGGGAAGCTTCGGTGATGTATCGCTTCTGAACCTTTCGAGAAGTCCCCGGGCCTGGCGGCATCAAGGACCGCCTTGCCCGATCTCGCTTTGGCGGCCCACGGGCCGCTTTTTTTCGCATGACGGAAATTTTTCGTGTAACGGAAATCGATTGATGCCGGCCGGGCTTGCACTTAGAATTTGCCACCCTCAGCGACCCACCCGGGCTTTCCATGACCTCTCCCGTTGCAACCGACTATCCCCGTTCCTCCAGCTGGCAGGATTTCGAGCGCCTGTGCATGGCATTGCTGTCCGCGGTGCATGCAACGCGGTTCCGCCGCTGGGGCAGTGCCGGCCAGCGCAAGGATGGCGTGGATGCCTGGGCCAGGCTGCAGGACGGCAAAGTCGTTGTCCTGCGCTGCGAGGGCCGCACCGAACGTTTCGGCCAGGTCATGACCAAGGCCGACATCGATGGCGCGCTGGCGGAACTGGCGGGTTTTCCGCATCCGGTCGACGAATGCATCCTGCTGACCACGGCGCCCGACGATGCCGCCCTGGTGGCTTACGCGGCGCAGCTCACGGCCAGCCGGCGCGCGGCCGGCCAGTCGGCGGTAACGGTGTGGGGCTGGCAAACGATCGGCGCGCATATCAGCCAGCACCCGAAAGTACGGACGGCGTTCTACGGCCATGAAGGGAAAGCGTCCGGCGGGCGCAAGCTGGCATTGTCGGCGGCCGTGGCCCTGATCGTCGCCGGTGGCGCCGGTTCCCTGTTCCTCGGCAAGAATGCGATCGATGCGTCGACGGCCAAGCCGCAAAGCGCCTCCGCCAATGTCGACGATATCGTGCAGAGCGTGGAAGACCTCGGCAAGGTTTATGCCCAATGCCAGGCGCTACTGGACAGGAATGTGTTCACGTTCACCCACGAACTGGTGAAAGACTGCCGCGATCCGGCGGCAAAACGCCTCGCCGAGCTCACGAAAAAAATCGACAAGCAGCGCGCCGGCTTCGACCAGGGCGTGCAGGCCGAGCTGGCCCGCATGGGTGTGATCTTCAACGAGGACGTGCGCGAAGCGGTGGCCGTCACGTCGGTGACCCATGCTTTCGATAACGAAGTGGTGCAGTCCATGAAGCGTGCCTGCACGCCGGGTGCAGCGGACCAGGCACCGGAAAGCGCTGTTGGCGCGGTGACAAAGGCCGGCGCGGATGCTGCAGCGGCGCAGGTCCGGTACTACTACCTGCTGAAGGATTTCATCGCGCCCGAGCTGGAAACGGCGAAAGCCATCCTGCGGCTGCATGCCCGCGCTACCCCGGCGCCCGAGGAAATGAAGGCGGCGGCCCAGCGCATGGAGCTGCTGCTGACGGATCGCATGGCTTACACCGACAGGCCGGCGCAATGGCCGTTCACGCTGGCGGCGGCCAAGGGCACATCCGCCAGGGATGCCGCGCCCACGCCCGGCCCGGAAAACGCTGCGGCCGAAACGGCGCACTGGCGCCAGGTGCTGGCGAAATCGTCGACGGAGTCGCTGCGCGGCCGCAAGGAAGATATCGAGGCGCTCATTTCCTGCGGTGCGCTGAAGGCGGATGCGCGGGCACTGGCACAGCCGCCCGGAGCTTGACGGGCAGCAGCCGTTTCAATGCAGCGCGGCAATGCGAGGCCCTTTGATAAGATGAGCACAACGTTCAACCCCAGGAGTACTCATGGCCCTACAACACGCCTCGTCCGGTCAGGTGTTCGCATTGCAGCGCAGCGATGAAGATGGCGCGCAGTTTTCGTCGATCGCACTGGCCAAGACCGATGAAATCGAACTGATCCGCATGGTGCTGCCCGCCGGGAAAATCATGCCCGAGCATTGGGTAAAGGGAGAAATCACGCTGCAATGCCTGTCCGGCGAGATTGCCGTCGAGGCGCACGGCCGCACGGCAACGCTGCATGGCGGCGAAATGCTGTACCTGGCCGGCGCAACCCCGCATGCCTTGCGGGCGGTGGCCGATTCGGTGGCGCTGCTGACGATCCTGCTGAAGAGCTGAGCTAAACTGAAGAGCTGAAAGCTGGCGGGGGGCAAAAACAGGAATGCCACCTCATCTGCACAGGTAGCGTACCGTGTACAGCACGCGCGCGCTGCCGAGCGGCATGCCGTTGACGGGATTGCGGTCCAGTCGGGCCGCTTCGTCGAGCTGCAGGCAGGCGTCATGCGACAGTTCCGTGCCGGTTGCAAACACGTGGGTCACGCCGGCGGCACGCATCGGTGCCGCAAGCAGGCGCGCCTCGCCCGGCGCAGTCAGGCTGGGTGGCAGGCCCAGCATGCGCCGGCCTTCCGGCATGCTGACCACGCGGTTCGACAAGGCCGCGCCGGCCAGCGGATAGTGCCAGCTGCGATCGGCGAGGTTGAGGATCGCGGCACCCGCCGGCAGGCTGTCCACCAGCGCCGGATATTCATAGAACGACGCGCGTGACAGCTGCTTCGACAGCACGATGCGGTCGCCGAACCCCATCGCCTGCCGCGACAGGAACACGCCCAGCATCGCCACGATGCACACTGCCAGGCCGGTGTCGAACATGCGCCGCCACCCGCCGGTGGCCTGCGTGACCGCCCACGCCAGCAACGGCATCGCCAGCGGCAGCGCGGCCAGCACGTAACGCGGCTGCCGGTCGCCCAGCAGCCACCACGTGACCACCATGAACAGCACGGCACCCAGCAACGCCATCCGCACCCGATGCGCCTCGATGCCGTCGCGGAGCACGGCCGCACCCAGTGCCAGCGCCGTGCCGGGAATGGCCGCGGCAACGAACGCGCCCAGGCCCGAACTGTGCTTGAAGTTCTGGCCGTAGCGCTGTGGTTCGGTCCAGGGGTAGACCAGCCATTGCCACGCATGGTCGACCCATTCCAGTTCCGTCGTGCGGCGCAACGAGGCATCGAAATCGGCGGCGGGCAGCCAGCCGAACAGCCCGCCGACCAGCGGCACGCCGACCGGGTGCAGCGGATTGCCGAGCACGACGGCATTGCGCAGCATCCAGAAGCCGCCAGCCAGCAATGCTACCCCGCCAAACACGGCCGCATCCCATAATCGGGGCCGTAAATCGCCAATATGCAGGGCGCGCCGAAAACCACCGGCGCCGCCGCTGTCGCCGCCGCGCGCACAGGCCACGAGGCCAATGGCCAGGGCGCTGATCAGGTGCAGGCTCTTGAACCCGAGCGCCAGGCCCATGCACAATCCGGCCAGCGTCATCGCCACCGTGGGGCGCAGCGACGACAGCACGAAGCACATCGCCAGCGCCGCGAAGGCGATGCCGCCGATGTCGGCGCCCAGCTCCACCGCGGAGAATGCGATCATCGGCACGCCCAGCATGCCGCAGCAGGCCGTCAGTGCCGCCTTGCGGTCGGCGTTCCCCAATCGGCACAATTCGTGCACGGCCAGTACCAGCGGCACCAGCAGCGCCAGGTTGGCTGCCGCAACGATACCTTCCGGCAACGCCTCAAGCAGCACGGTCCACAGCAGGCTTGCATTGGCAGGGAAGGTGTGGGGGAAATTGCCATCCCATGCCATCAGCGAACCGGTTTGCAGCAGGTTGACCGAGATCGGCAGGTGATATGCCGTCACCTCGTAGCCCAGGGGGCGGCCGAAGGCCAGCATCAGCGCGGCCAGCACGAACGCCGCCAGCGTCAGGCATGGCAGCCATCCCCAATGCCGGGGCGGCGGCGTCAAAGAAGCCGATGCCAACGGCATGCGCCGCAAGGCCAGGGCGAGGGTGGCCGCCAGGAGCAGCAGGGCCGCGTTGACCGTGGTGACGGCGCGCACGCCGGTCAACAACTCAAACGCGCCCAGCAAGTGAAACGGCAGGATGAACGCGGCGAAGAACACGGCTACAGCGACCAGATGGCGCTCGGCACCGAACTGCCGTGCCATGCGCGCCGCGGCCGAGCCGCACAACAGCACATGGAGCAGCAAAATCACCGCAAGTGCCCCGCGACCGCCTGCACGGCCTGCCACAGCATCGCAAGATGATTGCGGATACCTTCGCTGCAGCAGAAATACACCGCCATCGAGCAGGCCGACAGGCAGGCCGGTGCCTTCGATACCAGGGCGGCTGGCACGAAGCCTGCAGGCATGCGGCGCACAGGCACGGGGCTCACGAACGCTCCTTGCCGAAGCCGTTTCCGCAAACGCTCTCGACATGGAAGCGCGGCCGCTTCTTGGTCGATTCGTACACCTTGGCCAGGTATTCGCCGATGATCCCCAGGCCCAGCAACTGCACGCCACCCAGCAGGTACATCGGAATCACGACCGACGCCCAGCCCGGCACCGCTTCATCCGTGAACATGCGGATGCCCAGCGCCCATGCCGAGAGCACCAGGCTGCCCAGCGATACCAGTGCGCCGGCGCCGGTGATGAGCCGCAACGGATAGGCGGTGAATGACGTCACGCCCTG
>DASVVD010000137.1:0-1741 GCA_036386715.1 Pseudoduganella sp. | reverse complement strand
CTTGCGAAGGTTACGTTTATTTCTTATGAGCGTTTGATGCTATATTTTGAGCTATCCGGACCGAAGTCCGGGGCACATCACATCAAACGCCCACACTTATCGACTGTTGATTGTTAAAGAATTCTGCCCTTGAAGGCCTTGCCACTTTGTCGACAAATCGTTGTGTTTGTCAGCAGCAGAGAGGCGAGATTATCAGATGTTTCGTGTATCTCGTCAACCCCTGGTTTTCAGCGCTTTGCACTTCCAACCCCTCGCGGCATCAGCATTACTGCGTTGCTTGCTGCGAGGGACAGAACTATAGCAAACACCGATCGCCTCTGCAATACCCTCTGGATCATTTTCGATAGCGTTGCCAATAAGCGATGCCAATATTGCAAGGCTGTACGCCGAGCGGTTATCGCACCGATCACATCGACTCGGGATGTTCTCGACACACTACCTAATATAGTGGCCTACGCGGCTTCCGGGCAGGAGCAGGCGCCACTAAGCAGACTCCACTAAGCAGACTCCACCAGGCAAACTCCACTCAGCCGAGGGTAATCTGCAAAGGGTCATTTGCACGCCATGTCGATCTTGCGCGGCTCACCCGGCACAGGCTTGAACTGCGCGACCGTGCACTCCCTGGTGCGTTCGTCCAGCCGGCGCGAGACCGAAATTTCCCCGCCCTGGCCATATGTACAATTGAGCCAGACGTGGTTCGGCCGTGAATCCGGATCGAAACCGTAGGTGGTTGAAACCTGTTCCTTGTCCCGGTGGGTCTCCCTGCCAGGCAGCGCCGGCACGCTGCCCGGCGGCCCGGCCGACATGCCGGCGGCATAAAGCTGCAATGGCGACTCGATGCGTGGGACCCAGCCTGCGCCGGCGGTGATCTTGATCGCCTGCGGCTGGAGCTCGGCCGGGCAAGTGACCAGCCGGTCCAGCGCCGCAGCGGACGAGGCCGCGCAAAGCATCGTAGCGCCCGCCAGCGTTCCGAAGATATGGTGCATGCCAGTCGTGCAGTCACCGGAAAGGCACTGTTGTCGGAATGGTGTGATGTACATTTCACTACTGTACGCCAACTTCCGTCAATCCACTCGGCATGACATGTTTACCCACGCCTTGACTGGCCGCTTGCAAGTGGCCATCGCGATAACATGAACGCCCCGATCAAAGCCCGAGTTCACTCAGCCCCGGGTGGTCATCCGGTCGCCGCCCCAGCGGCCAATGGAACTTGCGATCCGCCTCCCTGATCGGCAGGTCGTTGATGCAGGCGAAGCGGCGCGCCATCAGCCCGTTATCGTCGAATTCCCAGTTCTCGTTGCCGTAGGAACGGAACCAGTTGCCGGAATCGTCGTGCCATTCGTAGGCGTAGCGCACGGCCATGCGGTTGCCGTCGAAAGCCCACAGTTCCTTGATGAGGCGGTAGTCGAGTTCCTTGTCCCATTTGCGGCCTAGGAAACGGGCGATCTCGCCGCGGCCGGTGACGAATTCGGCGCGGTTGCGCCAGCTGCTGTCCGGCGTGTAGGCCAGGCTCACGCGTTCGGGATCGCGGCTGTTCCAGCCGTCTTCGGCCAGGCGCACTTTCTGGACTGCGCTTTCGCGGGTAAACGGCGGAACGGGCGGGCGGGACTCGCCGCCGGCACTGTTGCTCATGTGGACTCCTTTGCTTGGATGGCTGCGGTTGCCGGCGCCAGCACCTCGCGCAGCGCGGCGCGGCCGTCCGCGTCGGCCGCGATTTCGCTCAGTTCCGCTATCGAAAAGC
>DASVVD010000136.1:0-6620 GCA_036386715.1 Pseudoduganella sp. | reverse complement strand
CAGCACCTGCCCGGCCACCAGCGGGCCGGCGATCGCACCCAGCCTGCCCACCGCCACCGACGCGCCCACGCCGGTGGCGCGGATGCCGCTGGCATACAAGGCCGGAGCACGGGCATACAGCACGGCCTGCGCGCCGATCGCGCAATACCCGGCGGCGAAGCCCGCCAGCAGCATCACGTTGAAACTGCCCGACAGCGCCAGCCCGGCCAGCGACAGCAGCATGCCGGCATAGGCGATCGCCACGGCGAGCACCGCGCGCTGGCGGTCGACCAGCCGGCCGCTCAGCACCGAGCCGGCGGCGCCGCCGATGTTGAACAGGATCTGCACCACGCCCGCCTCGGGGCGCGAGTAGCCCTGGCCGATCAGCAGCGACGGCAGCCAGTTCAGCAGCATGTACAGCACGGTCAGCGTGAAGAAGCAGGCCACCCACAGCAGCAGCGTGGAGCCCAGCACGCCATTGGCGAACACGCTCGATACCGGCGGCGCCGCGTGCGCCTGGCCTGCCGCGCGCGGCCGGAAACTGGCCGATTCGCGCAGCAGCAGGAACAGCAGCAGCGCCACCACCACCGGCGCCAGTCCGCCCACATAGAACACCGTGCGCCAGCCGGCCTCGAACCCGGCCATGTCGATCACCGAAGCGATCGCACCGCCCAGCGGCACGCCGCAATACGTCAGGCCCACGGCGGTGCTGCGCATGGCCGGGTCGGCAGCCTCGGAGGTGAGCGCGATCAGCAGCGGCAGCGCCGCGCCCAGGCCCAGGCCGGTCAATACCCGCGCGGCCAGCAGGCTGGAATAATCCCAGGCATGCGCGGTGGCGAACGAGAATATGCCGAACAGCAGCACGGCCCAGACCAGCACCGTCTTGCGGCCGATACGGTCGGCCAGTGCCCCGCCGATGAAGGCGCCGGGCAGCAGGCCGACAAGGCCGGCGCTGAACACCCAGCCCATCAGGGCCGGGGCGAGCTGGAATTCCGCGCGGATGCCCGGCGCGGCGATGCCGGTGGACTGCAGGTCGAGCCCTTCCAGCAGTGCGGTAATGAAGCACAGCGCGATCGTTGCCGCGCCGCGCGGCAGGATGCCTCGGTTGGTCATTGCTCGTCTCCTCCAACGGGATGGTCCCGTTTCGTTGTCGGCTGCCTGCCCGGCCCGCGCTTTCCGGTGGATTCTCCACCGCGCCTGTTCTTGTGCCGGGCAGCCACTGGCTACCATTGCGGGCCACCCTTCATGGCGTGGCCGTTGTGCTGCTTCAGGCTTCTTCAGGGTGCTGCGCGGATCGTCCCTTCCTCCGTGCCTGCATACATGGCGTCGATCACGCCGGCGCGGCGCGCAATCACGGCGGCCTGGTTGATCGACCCCTTGTCGGTGAGTTCGCGGTGATCGATCGACGGCGGCTCGGCCAGCAGCAGCAACCGGTCGATGCGGGTGGATGACCCGCTAGCGTTCGCATTGAGTTGCACCAGCAGCGCGGCAAAGAAGGCCCGCACCGGCGCGCTCGCCAGTACCTGCTCCGCCGTGGCGTCGGCCGGCAGCGTCGACAAGGCATGGCAGTTCTCGATGCGCGGGAACACGAGCAGGCCGATCGCGTCGCGGTCGATGCCGGTAACCACCGCATCCATCACATACGGCGCACCCTGGCTGATCACCCGCGCCCGCAAGGGGCCGACGCTGACGAACGTGCCGGACGACAGCTTGAAATCCTCCGCGATACGGCCGTCGAACACGAAGCCCAGCTCAGGGCGTGCCGGATCGTGGAAGCGCAGCGCATCGCCGGTGCGGTAGTAGCCGTCTTCGTCGAACGCCTCTGCGGTCAGGTGCGGCGCGCGCCAATAGCCCGGCATGACATGCGGCCCGGCGAAACGTGCCTCGAACTTGCCGTCGACCGGTACCAGCTTCACCGAGCAGCCGGGCGCCGGCACGCCGACATAGCCGGCCTGCACGATATCGCCGGTACCGAACGTGCACGAGGGCGATGTCTCGGTCATGCCCAGGCCGGTCATGATGCGGATCGATTCGCCGCAGTGCGCCAGCGCGGCGCGATCAAGCCGGTCCCACGCCGCCTGCGACAGGCCGGCGCCGGCACAATAGAACAGCTTGACGCGCGAGAAGAAGTTCCGCCGCAGGCCGGCATCCTCCTCCAGCGCCTCGGTGAGCATGTCGAATCCCTTGGGAATATTGAAGTACACCGTGGGGGCGATCTCGCGCAGGTTGCGCAGCGTTGCCGCGAAATCCTTCGGCGTGGGCCGGCCGTCGTCCAGGTACAGGCTGCCGCCGTTGTACAGCGCGATGCCGACGTTGTGGCTGCCGCCGAAGGTGTGGTTCCACGGCAGCCAGTCGACCAGCACCGGCGGCTCTTCGGCCAGGAACGGGAACGTCTGCAGCAGCATCTGCTGGTTACTGCACAGCATGCGGTGGGTGGTGACCACCGCCTTCGGCTTTTTCGTCGACCCCGAGGTGAACAGGAATTTCAGGATCGTGTCGCCGCCCACCCCGGCATTGATGGCGTCGATATCGCGCGGGACGGTCTCGAGCAGGCTCTCGAATCCCGTGAAGGCCGCGGCCCCCGCTTCCCCGCGGCCAAGCACCAGTTCCACGCCGGGCGGCAGTACCTCGGCGAGCGCGCGGGCAAACTGCGTGCCGTCCGACACGTAAACCATGCCCGGCGTCAGTTGCTCCACGAGATCGCGCAGCTTGCTGTAATCGGTGGCCACCAGCGCATAGGCGGGCGAGATCGGCGCATACGGAATACCGGCATACGCAGCGCCCAGCGCCAGCTGGTAATGTTCGAGATCATTGCCCGACAGGATGACCAGCGGCCGCTCGGCGGACAGGCCGCGGTCTGCCAGCGCCTGGCCGATGCGGCGCACCCGCTGCAGCATCCCGGCATAGGTGATGCGGATCCATTCGCCATCGCTGCCGCGCCGGGCGACCAGGGTGCGGTCCGGATGGCTTGCCGCGCCGCTCACCAGCCGGTCGGTGTAGCGTTCCGGCACTGGCGCCAGCGGCGTGAGCGCATCGATATGCCAGGTGCCAGCGCGTTCGTGCACGCGGATGGCGGGGTTGCCGAGTGCGACCGGACGGCAGCGGGGCGCGCCGCCGGGAGGCGGATCGGTATGGAACATCGGGGTCTCCTCCGTGATTGCTGGAAGCGTTGCGGCTGCAATCTGGCAGCCGCACATGCTTGTCGTAGCTTGTCGTGCGGTTGCGCGCGCGTCTCGTGACGTCTTGTACGCGCTCGCGTGCTTCAGCTACGCTTGTAGGTTTGCAGGCCCGGCTTGATGGTCTTGTCGTCCAGGAACTGCTTGAGGCCTTCCTTGCGGCCTTTCTCGGGGTCGCGGTAGTTCGACTGGTCGGTCTTGGCGTACAGGTAGTCCTCGCCCTGCTCCCAGGTCAGCTCGCGGCAGCGCTTGAAACCGATCTTGGCATAGCGCAGCACCACCGGGTTCTTCTCCAGCAGCTTGCCGGCCAGCGCGATCACGGCTTCGCGCAGCTGTTCCTTCGGCACGCTCTTGTTGATCAGGCCCATGGCGGCGGCTTCCTTGCCGGTGAAGGTGTCGCCGGTCATGATGTAGTGCAGCGCCTGGCGGTGGCCCATGGTGTCGGCCACGGCCTTCGAGACCAGGTTGCCCGGCGGAATACCCCAGTTCACTTCCGACAGGCCGAACACGGCCTCGTCGGCGGCGATGGCGAGATCGCAGGCGACCAGCGGCGAGAACGCGCCGCCGAAGCACCAGCCGTTGACCATGGCGATGGTGGCCTTGCTGTACATGCGCAACAGTTTCCATTGCCACTGCGAGCAGTCGCGGCGCATGCGCTCCTGCATGATTTCCGGCTTGCCGTCGGTCTCGCGGAAGTATTCCTTCAGGTCCATGCCGGCGGTCCAGGCTTCGCCCGCGCCGGTCAGCACCACGACCTGGGCATCGTCGTCCAGTTCCAGCGTCTCGAGCACATCGATCATCTCGCGGTTGAGCGTGGGGCTCATCGCGTTGCGCTTCTCGGGACGGTTCAGGGTGATCCAGCCGATCTGGTTCTCGACTTCCACCTTCACGGTTTGCCAGCGGCCTTCGTACTTGGACATGCGATATCTCCTGTGTAAGTTCTTTATCAGGAAACCTGATATAGCCCTTATACTAGCCACGTCGACCCGCTTTGACAAGCGAAATATTAGGGCGTCCGGAAGTATCTGCGCCCGCTTTGCCGAACCAGGCCAGCACCGGCACATGGCTTGCTTCCGGGCTAGCTGGCGCTGCTGTCCAGGACAGCATGCGAGGATGAGTTCCCTTCATCCGGATAGAAAGCCATTCCATGGACCAGAGCCAGCCACCGCGCCGCGGCTTCCTGCGTTATGTCGGCACGCTTGCTGCCCTGTCGGCGCCGGCCGTGCAGGCCGCGGCCAGCGAACAGGACCGTGTCACGTTCCCGCCCATTTTCGACAAATCCGAAAAGCCGGAAAAGACCGAGCCGCCGGGCGATCCGCTGCATGAGCGCGTGGGCATCGCCATCGTCGGCCTGGGCCGCATCGCCGTCAACGAAATGCTGCCGGCCTTCATGCAGAGCAAGCATGCCAGGCCCGTGGCCCTGGTGACGGGCGACCGGGCCAAGGGCCTGAAGATCGCGCACCAGTACAACATTCCCGAGAGCGCGGTACTGGGCTACGCGGACTACGACAAGCTGGCCGGCATGGCGGACGTACAGGCCGTGTATATCGCACTGCCCAACAGCATGCATGCCGAGTACACGATCCGCGCCGCGCAGGCCGGCAAGCATGTGCTGTGCGAAAAGCCGATGGCGAACAGCGCGGCGGAGTGCCGCAAGATGATCGATGCCTGCCGCAAGGCCGGCCGCAAGCTGATGATCGCCTACCGCAGCCAGTACGAATTGCTGGGCAGCACCCTGGCGAAGATGGTGCGTGACAAGAAGCTCGGCGCGCTGAAGGAATTTTCCTCGGTGAACTCGCAGAACATGGGCGACCCGCAGCACTGGCGCCTGAAGCGCGCGCTGGCCGGCGGCGGCGCGCTGCCGGACATCGGCCTGTACTGCATCAACGCCGCGCGCTTTCTCAGCGGCGAAGAGCCGAACGAAGTATTCGGCACGATCTGGTCGACGCCGGGCGATGCGCGGTTCCGCGAAGTCGAGGAATCGTGCCAGTTCATCCTGCGCTTTCCCAGCGGCTTCACGGCCAGCTGCACCACCAGCTATGCGGCGCACAAGTCGCAGATGTTGCGCCTGAACGGCGCGGAGGCCTGGGCCGAGATGGACCCCGCCTATGCCTACAAGGGCAACAAGCTGCGGCTGGCCCGCGTGGTCGACGGCAAGGAACAGGCCAGCGACATCCAGGCCGGCGAAAAGAACCAGTTCGCGCTGATGATCGATCACTTCGCCCAGTGCGTCCGCCAGGGCAAGGACGTGCACACGCCGGGCGAGGAAGGCTTGCAGGACCAGCGCATCATGGAGGCGATCTACGAATCCGCGCGCACGCGCCGACCAGTGAAACTTGCGCCGCCGCCGGGCAGCACGCGCGGACCGGAGCCGGAGGGCGGCGACTGAACGCGTTCGATGTGCTGGAAAAACATCACGCCGGCATTCAACCGACCCGCACCGCCAGCGGCCCCTTGAACGCCTCCATGACCAGCGCCGCCGGCTGTCCGGCGCCGACCAGCTTCGCCATCGCGTTCATGTACTGCGTGATGTGCCTGAAGTATTGCCGGTACGCGGGGCACAGGTAGTTCAGCCCGGGCGATCCGTCCGGGGCCATGGCGAAGCGGTTCTTCGGGCACTCGCCGTGGCAGGCGAACAGGTACGGGCACTGCCGGCAGAACGCCGGCAGCGACGCCGATTTCGCCTTGCCGAAGGCCAGCTGCTGCGGCGATGCGGCCAGCTCCGCCACGTCGGACTGGCGGATGTTGCCCAGCCGGTGTTCCGGATACATGAAGTGGTCGCACGAGTACACGTCGCCGTCGTGTTCGACGATGAGCGCACGGCCGCAGTTCTCCGCGAACAGGCAGACGGTCGACGGCAGGCCGAGCCAGGCGGCCAGTGCCCATTCGAAGTTCATCACGTAGACCTCGCCCACGTCGTGCCGTATCCATTCGTCGAACACGCCGACCAGGAAATCGCCGTAGTCGCCGGGGTTCACCGTTTGCGGCGCCAGCGTCAGCTTCGGCACGGACACGCTGGCCAGGCCCGGCCTGGCGAACGTCAGCCCGATTGCATGTTCGGCCGGCGCCGGCAGGCGCTCGACGACGGGGTTGAACTGGATGTGCCGCACGCCATGCTCCTTCAGGAACCGGTACACCGCCAGCGGATGCTTCGCCACCTCGGCGCTCACGGTGACCAGCACGTTGAAGTCGATGCGGTACTTCTTCAGCAGCGCGATGCCGCGCATGACGGCATCGAACGTGCCGCGCCCCGCCTTGTCGACCCGCTCCAGGTCATGCAGCGCGCGCGGCCCGTCCAGGCTGATGCCGACGGTGAAGCCGGCTTGCGCCAGGAACGCGCACCATTCGTCGTCGAGCAGGGTGCCGTTGGTCTGCAAGGCGTTGCGGATCGTCTTGCCGCCGGCCAGCTCGCGCTGCAGCGCCACGGCCTGCCGGAAGAACGGCAGGCCGCGCAGCATCGGCTCG
>DASVVD010000135.1:0-14141 GCA_036386715.1 Pseudoduganella sp. | reverse complement strand
GCGCCCACCTGCCGGACGTGGTGCTGCTCGACATCAACTTGCCGGGCATGAGCGGCTTCGACGTGCTGCGCCAACTGCGCGCCGATCCCCGCAGCGCCGCCATTCCCGCCATCGCGCTGACGGCCAACGCAATGCCGCGCGACGTGGAACGGGGAATTGCGGCAGGATTCTTCCGTTACCTCATCAAGCCGATCAATATCGACGAGTTCACCGAAGCGATCAACAGCGCGATCAGCAACCTTGCCGATCACGCCGGTAACACCGGTAACACCGCCAATGCCGGCAATCCGGGTAACATGCTGGTCATTGGCAACAACGACGAGCGGCCGGCCCAGCTGCTTGCGGAAAAGAAGGAGGAGTCATGATCAGCCGGGCCGATATCCAGGGCGCGAGCATCCTGATCGTCGACGACCAGCCCGTCAACGTGCAATTGCTGGAATACCTGCTGCAATCGACGGGCTACACGCATGTCAGTTCCACCACCGATCCGCGCGTGGTGGCGGCGTGGCACGAGCAATACAACTACGACATCATCATCCTCGACCTGCAGATGCCCGGCATGGACGGCTTTGCCGTGATGCAGGCACTGCGCCCGCTCGAACCGGACGGCTACCTGCCGGTGCTGGTGGTGACCGCCGAGCCGGACAAGAAGCAGGCCGCCCTCGACGCCGGCGCGCGCGACTTCGTCAGCAAGCCGTTCGATCCGGTCGAGGTGCTCACGCGCATCCGCAACCTGATCGAAGTGCGGCTGATGCAGCGCGAGGCCAGGTTCCACAATATCGTGCTCGAGCGCACGGTGCGCGAACGCACGGCCGACCTGCAGCGCTTCCGCACCGCGATGGACGCGACCGCCGACGCCATCTTCCTGATCGACCTGCAATCGATGCGCTTCGCCGACGTCAACGACGGCGCCGCGCGCATGCTGGGCTATTCGCGCGCGCAACTGATGGCGCAGGAACCGGCGCGCATCGGCCTGGGCAGCCCGGAGGCCTTGCTGGAGCATGGCGGCACGGCGCTGGGTGCCGGTGGCGACGCGCGCGCGCCGGTGCTGATCGAAACCGAACTGCTGCGGCACGACCACGCCACGGTACCGGTGGAAATCTACTGGCAGCTGCAGCACGACGCGCCTGGGCCGGCCCAGCCGCACGAACAGAAACACGCGCGGCAACGCACGCTGATCTGCGTGGCGCGCGATATTTCCGAGCGCCGCGTGGCCGAGGAGCGGCTGCGCCACGCGGCCCATTACGACAGCCTCACCGGCCTGCCCAACCGCACGCTGTTCTACCGCACGCTGGCCGATGCGATCGACCTGGCGCGCGACAAGGAGTGGCGCATCGTGGTGCTGTTCATCGGCCTGGACCGCTTCAAGAACATCAACGATTCGCTGGGCGCCGCGATGGGCGACCAGCTGCTGCGCGAATTCGCCACCCGGCTGGTGCAGTCGGCCCGCATCCGCGACACGGTAGGCCGGCTGGGCGGCGACGAGTTCGGCCTGATCCTGACGATGACGCGCGACCAGCAGGATGCGGTGCTGGTGGCCAATGACGTGCGCGAAGCGCTGCGCTCGCCGTTCCAGCTGGGCGACCAGCAGGCCATGATGACGGCCTCGATCGGCATCGCCGTCTACCCGGACGATGCGGCCGACCCCGAAACGCTGGTCAAGTATGCCAACACCGCGATGAGCCAGGCCAAGGAGGCTGGCAGCGACGCCTACCGCTTCTTCACGGCGGGGATGAACGTGCAGGTGCTGGCGCGGCTCGACCTGGAAATGGCGCTGCGCCGCGCGCTGGACCAGGACGAGCTGGAGCTGCACTACCAGCCGAAGGTGAACCTGCTGACCGGCCGCATCAGCGGCGCCGAGGCGCTGCTGCGCTGGAACCGGCCGGGGCATGGCACGGTGTACCCGGCCGAATTCGTCGGCGTGCTGGAGGACACCGGCCTGATCGTCCGCACCGGCAACTGGATCATCGATGCCGCATGCCGGCAGATCGCCGAGTGGATCGCCTCGCCGGTGGGGCCGGTGCACGTGGCGGTCAACGTCGCGTCGCGCCAGTTCATCGAGGGTGACCTGGAAACCGAAGTGAAACAGGCCCTGGCCCGGCATGGGGTGCCGCCCGACCTGCTCGAACTGGAACTGACGGAAACGGCGCTGATGTCGAATGCCGAGCGCACGATCGACGTGCTGACCAAGCTGCGCCTGCTCGGCGTGAAGGTGGCGATCGACGATTTCGGCACCGGCTACTCGTCGCTGGCCTACCTGCAGCGCTTCCCGATCGACAAGCTGAAGATCGATATCGCCTTCGTGCGCAACATCGTCACCAATCCGAACGATGCGGCGATCGCGCTGGCCATCATCAGCATGGCGCACAGCCTGAAACTGCGCGTGGTGGCCGAAGGCGTGGAGACGCGGCCGCAGCTCGAATTCCTGCGCCGCAACCGCTGCGACGAAGTGCAGGGCTTCTTCTTCAGCCGCGGCCTGAACAGCGCCGCATTCGCCCAGCTGGTTACCGACGGCAAGTCGCTGCCGCCCGATCCGAACCTGGCCACCGAACCGCCGCAGACGCTGCTGATCGTGGATGACGACGTCAACGTGCTGTCGTCGCTGCACCGGCTGTTCCGGCGCGACGGCTACCGCATCCTTACGGCATCCTCGCCGGCCGAAGGATTCGACCTGCTCGCGCTGCACCCTGTGCAGGTGATCGTGTGCGACCAGCGCATGCCGATCATGAGCGGCACCGAATTCCTCAGCAAGGTCAAGGACATGTACCCGGACACGATCCGCATCATCCTGTCCGGCTACACGGGGCTGGAAGCGATGCTCGATTCGATCAACCGCGGCGCGATCTACCGCTTCTACACCAAGCCGTGGGACGACGTGCAACTGCGCGACAACATCCGCCTGGCATTCCACCATTACTGGCTGATGCACGGTTCCGGCAAGCATGCCGGCCAGCCGGGCGAGGATCACACGGCCCTGCCGGACCGCTGATTAAGGAACGCCGCTGCTGAAATGATCGAACCCGGCAAGCCGCAGCTCCAGCGGCTTGCCCTGGCCATCCGTGAGCTGCAGGCCCGGCACCGCGTCGATGCGGCCCACGCGCGTGACCGGCGTGCCGCAGGCCGCGCCGGCGGCTTCGATGGCGCTGCGCTGCGCCGGTGCGGCGGTAAAGCAAAGCTCGTAATCGTCGCCGCCGGCCGCCGTGAAGGCGTGGCGCAGCGTGATATCCCACGCCGCGCAGCTTGCCAGGACCGGGCCGGCCGGCAGGGCGTCCACGTCGAGCGTGGCGCCGACAGCCGAGCGTTCCAGGATGTGGCCGAGGTCGCCGACCAGGCCGTCCGAGATGTCGATTGCGGCATGCGCCAGGGCGCCTTCGGCCAGCAGCCGCCCCAGTGCCACGCGTGGCGTCGGCAGGTGCAGGCGGTTGCCGGCCAGCTGTTGCGCGTCGGCCGCGAGCGTTACCTCGCCGCGGATGCCGGCCAGGGCCAGGCGCGCATCGCCCAGCGTGCCGGACACCCAGATATCGTCGCCGGGCCGGGCCGCGTCGCGCCGCAGCGCCTGGCCCGGCGCCACCTCGCCGAACACGGTAATGCAGATATTGAGCGGCCCCCTGGTGGTGTCGCCACCGATCAGCTCGCAGTCATGCGCGTCGGCCAGCGCGAACAGCCCGGCGGAAAAGCCGGCCAGCCAGTCGCGGTCGGCGGCAGGGAGCGCCAGCGCCAGCGTGAACCCGACCGGGCGCGCGCCCATGGCCGCCAGGTCGGAAAGATTCACGGCCAGGCTCTTGTGGCCAAGCCGGCGCGGGTCTTCGCCGGCAAAGAAATGGCGGCCTTCCACCAGCATGTCCGACGAAATGGCCAGCGACTGGCCGGGTGTGCTGCCCAGCAGCGCGCAATCGTCGCCAATGCCCAGCTGCGCCCGGCCAGGATGCGCGGGACGGACGAAATACTGTTTGATCAGGTCGAATTCGGAGAGCATGCGTCATTGTAACGGCATGCTTGCGGCTCAGCGGCGGCGCATGGCCCGCGCCATGATGCGCCGCGGCCGGCCGCGCGCATAAATCCAGGTGCCGCCCGCCGTTACGGCAATGGTGCACAGCGGCAGTTCCCATCTGGAGGCGTGCGGCGTGAAGAACAGGGCTATTGCGGAGACGGGGAACACCACGCCCGCCACGCGCGAGCACGAACGCCAGAAAATGGCACGCATGCCAGGCCCTTCCAAAGGTTGAGATGGCGTAGTCTAGAAGGCCAGAGAAAGACTGTAAAGAATTTATTAAGATTTTGTTAAATTGCGGGATGCTAGTTGCCGTCCCATGCCCGTGCATCCGGCATGCCTGTTAACCGTAATATCGAAGCCGGCCGATATGAAAAATAATGTTTGTACATAGCGCCGGTATGGGGCGGCCCCTGGCAACGCAAGGCTTTCCGGGCTATACGGGGCTTGTCGATAGAAAAATTGGATAAGGCGATATTTTTCGATAGAAAATCAGGTATCAGCCCAGCCGTTGGTAAAAATACCTACTTTGACAAGGATAGGGGTCTGCTAGAATCAAAGGATTTCAGACAGCACAGGAAGGCAGCAGGCAATGGATTCGTCATCTGACAAGAAAGAAGAACTGCGTCAACAACTGCGCCTGGCGGCGCTCGAATACCACGAGTACCCACGGCCGGGCAAGATCAGTGTGACCCCGACCAAGCAGCTGACCAACCAGCGCGACCTGGCCCTGGCGTACTCGCCGGGCGTGGCCGCCCCCTGTGAAGAGATCGTCCTCGACCCGGCGGCCGCGTACAAGTACACGGCGCGCGGCAACCTGGTGGCCGTGATCTCGAACGGTACCGCCGTGCTGGGCCTGGGCAACATCGGTGCGCTGGCTTCCAAGCCGGTGATGGAAGGCAAGGGCGTGCTGTTCAAGAAGTTCGCCGGCATCGACGTGTTCGACATCGAGATCAACGAACAGGATCCGGACAAGCTGATCGAAGTGATCGCCGCCCTGGAGCCCACGTTCGGCGGCGTCAACCTGGAAGACATCAAGGCACCCGAGTGCTTCTACATCGAGCGCGAACTGCGCAAGCGGATGAAGATTCCCGTCTTCCACGACGACCAGCACGGCACCGCGATCATCGTCGGCGCCGCGATCCTGAACGGCATCACGCTGGTCGGCAAGAACATCAAGGAATGCAAGCTGGTCGTCTCCGGCGCCGGCGCGGCCGCGCTGGCCTGCCTGGACCTGATCGTCGACCTCGGCTTCCCGATCGAAAACATCTTCGTGACCGACCTGGCGGGCGTGGTCTACCAGGGCCGCACCGAGCTGATGGACCCGGACAAGGAGCGCTTCGCCCGCGACACGCCGGCACGCACGCTGGGTGAAGTGATTGCCGGCGCGGACATCTTCCTCGGCCTGTCCGCCGGCGGCGTGCTCAAGCCGCAGATGGTACAGCAGATGGCACCGAAGCCGATCATCCTGGCGCTGGCCAACCCGAATCCGGAGATCCTGCCGGAAGACGTGAAGGCCGTGCGCGACGATGCCGTCATGTGCACCGGCCGTTCGGACTATCCGAACCAGGTCAACAACGTGCTGTGCTTCCCGTATATCTTCCGCGGCGCGCTCGATTGCGGCGCCAGCACGATCACGCGGGAAATGGAAATCGCCGTGGTCCATGCGATCGCCGAACTGGCGCACGCCGAGCAGTCCGATGTGGTGGCCACCACGTATGGCTTCACCAACCTGTCGTTCGGTCCCGAGTACCTGATCCCGATGCCGTTCGATCCGCGCCTGCTGATCAAGATCGCCCCGGCCGTGGCCAAGGCGGCCGAGGATTGCGGCGTTGCCACGCGTCCGATCAAGGACCTGGAAGCGTATGCCGACAGCCTGCAGCAGTTCGTCTACCGCAGCGGCACCTTCATGAAGCCGCTGTTTGCCCAGGCGAAGATCACGCACCCGGACCTAAAGCGCATCGTCTACGCCGAAGGCGAAGAAGAGCGCGTGCTGCGCGCCGTGCAGGTCATCGTGGACGAGCGCCTGGCGCGCCCGATCCTGGTGGGCCGTCCGGCCGTGCTGGAATCGCGCATCCAGAAGTTCGGCCTGCGCCTGAAGCAGGGCGTGGACTTCGACGTGATCAATCCCGACTACGACGACCGCTACCGCGACTACTGGACTTCGTACTACGACCTCGCCAAGCGCAAGGGCGTGACCGAGGAATATGCCAAGCTGGAAATGCGCCGCCGCCACAGCCTGATCGGCGCGATGATGATCAAGAAGGGCGACGCGGACGGCATGATCTGCGGCACCTTCGGCACCACCCAGCTGCACCTGCACTATATCGACCAGGTGCTGGGCAAGCGCCCGGGTACCAATGTGTACGCGGCGATGAACGTGCTGGTGCTGCCGGAGCGGCAGCTGGTGATGGTGGACACGCACGTCAACGAGAACCCGAACGCCGAGCAGCTGGCCGAGATCACGATCATGGCCGCCGAAGAGATGCGCCGCTTCGGCCTGCAGCCCTCGGCCGCGCTGCTGTCGCACTCGAACTTCGGCTCGTCCAACAACGAGTCCGCGCAAAAGATGCGTGCCGCGCTGGCGCTGATCAGGGAACGCGCGCCGGACCTGGAAGTGGATGGCGAAATGCACGGCGACACCGCGCTCGACACGAAGATGCGCAAGAAGCTGATGCCCGATTCGTACCTGCAGCGCGATGCCAACCTGCTGGTGATGCCGAACATCGAGTCCGCCAACATCGCCTACAACCTGGTGAAGACGGCCGCCGGCAACGGCATCGCGATCGGCCCGATCCTGCTGGGCTGCGCCGCGCCGGTGCACATCCTCACCCCGTCGGCGACGGTGCGCCGCATCGTCAACATGACGGCGCTGTGCGTTGTCGACGTGGTCGCCCAGCGCAACAACTGATCCTCCGGACCAGCCTCGAAAGCCGCCGCAAGGCGGCTTTTTTTACGCCCGCAATGTTGCCTAAAATCGGGGACTGTCCCCATTTTTTGGCAACAATTTTGTGGTGTTTACATCGCTTCCCGATAGTTGCCGGATCAAGACAAGTTGGATGCTTATAGCGTGTAGCATTGCCCACAAATTCATGGCTCTCAAGCAAAGTGTTGCTTTAAATTGGGGACAGTCCCCGATTCTGGGAAAGATGTTTTACATCATGACGGACCTCATCCTCGCCATCGTTCACCACCTGCTCGTATTCGGTATCGCCGCGGTGCTGGCGGCGGAGCTGGCGTTGCTGCGGCCGGCGGCGATGTCGTCGCGCACGGTGCAATTGCTGGGGCGCTTCGATGCGGTCTACGGCATGCTGGCGCTGGCGATTCTCGTCGTCGGCTTCGGCCGCGTATTCCATGGGGCGAAAGGCGCGCAGTTTTATCTTCACAATCCGGTTTTCTGGGCCAAGGTCGGCATCTTCGCCGTGGTCGGCTTACTGTCGATCAAGCCCACCATGCGCATTCTTGCGTGGCAGAAGTCGCTGAAGGCGGATGCGGCATTCGTGCCCTTGGCTGAGGAATTAAAGGCACTGCGCCGCTGGAAGCTGGTGGAAGTCCATGTATTCGGACTGATTCCGATCGCGGCCGCCATCATGGCACGGGGTATTGGTCTCGGTTGAGGCTGAGCGTCCAGGCCTGATCGTGCGTGCCAGCCGTTTGCCATATTGCACCGCCAACGACAATATTTTTAACCGTAACAAAGATGTAATTTTTGTAATGCGAATCGTTACTGCGGGCAAGTCCTCCACATGCCTCTGTTACAATATCGGGCTTCTTGCTCAATCCTCTTGAACACTGACACTATGCAAAACTCTAAACGCGCCCTGGTCACGGGTATTTCCGGCCAGGATGGCGCTTACCTGGCGCAGTTGCTGCTCGAGAAGGGCTACGAAGTCACCGGCACGTTCCGCCGCACCAGCTCCGTCAATTTCTGGCGCATCGAAGAGCTGGGCATCCAGGATCACCCGAACCTGCACCTGGTCGAGCACGACCTGACCGACCTGTCGTCGTCGATCCGCCTGCTGCAGAAGGGCCAGTTCCACGAGGTCTACAACCTGGCGGCGCAAAGCTTTGTCGGCGTGTCGTTCGAGCAGCCGGTCACCACGGCGGAGATCACCGGCATCGGCGCGGTCAACCTGCTCGAGGCGATCCGCATCGTCGACCCGAAGATCCGTTTCTACCAGGCGTCCACCTCGGAAATGTTCGGCAAGGTGCAGGCGATTCCGCAAAAGGAAGACACGCCGTTCTACCCGCGCAGCCCGTATGGCGTGGCCAAGCTGTATGCGCACTGGATGACGGTCAACTACCGCGAGTCGTACGGCATCTTCGGCTCGTCGGGCATCCTGTTCAACCACGAATCGCCGTTGCGCGGCCGTGAATTCGTCACGCGCAAGATCACCGACTCGGTCGCCAAGATCAAGCTGGGCAAGCTCGAGGTGCTCGAGCTGGGCAACCTGGACGCCAAGCGCGACTGGGGTTTTGCCAAGGAATACGTTGAAGGCATGTGGCGCATCCTGCAGGCCGACCAGCCGGATACCTATGTGCTGGCGACGAACCGCACCGAAACCGTGCGCGATTTTGTGACGATGGCCTTCAAGGCGGTCGATATCGCGATCGAATGGCAGGGCAGCGGCGAAAGCGAAACGGGCCTTGACGCACGGACCGGCAAGGTGCTGGTGCGCATCAGCCCGAAATTCTACCGCCCGGCCGAAGTGGAGCTGCTGATCGGCGATGCCAGCAAGGCCAGGGCCGAACTGGGTTGGGAGCCCAGGACCACGCTCGAAGAGCTGTGCCAGATGATGGTCGACGCCGACCTGCGCCGCAACACAGCCGGCTTCTCGTTCTGACATGGCAGCGGCGTTGCAGTTGCTGTCCACCGCGCGCGAAGGCGCCGGCAAGCGCGCACTGGTAACCGGCATCGCCGGCTTCACCGGGCGCTACGTGGCGCTGGAGCTGCGCGCCGCCGGCTACGAGGTGTTCGGCCTGGCCAGTCCAGGCAGCAAGGAGCAGGGGCCTGATACCGTGGCGGTCGACCTGACCGACCGCGCCGCGCTGGCCGCCGCCGTGCATGCGCTGCAGCCGGATGTGGTGGTGCACCTGGCCGCGATCGCCTTCGTGGCGCACAGCGATGTCGAACAGATCTATCGCGTCAATGTGACCGGCACGCGCAACCTGCTCGAAGCACTCGCCACCGCGCCGAAGAAGCCGTCGGCCGTGCTGCTGGCATCGTCCGCGAACATCTACGGCAACGCCGATGCCGGCGTGATCGGCGAAGAGGTACCGGCCGCTCCCGCCAACGATTACGCCGTCAGCAAGCTGGCGATGGAATACATGGCGCGGCTGTGGATGGACAAGCTGCCGCTGGTCATCGTGCGGCCGTTCAACTACACCGGCGTGGGCCAGGCCGAGAACTTTTTGCTGCCGAAGATCGTCGCGCATTTCAGGCGCCGCGAGGCGCGCATCGAGCTGGGCAACCTGCACGTATGGCGCGATTTCTCGGACGTGCGCGTGGTGGCCGCCAGCTACCGTCACCTGATCGCTGCCGGCCAGGCCGCCATCGGCAAGACGTTCAACGTCAGCTCCGGCAAGGCCTGGTCGCTGGGCGAAGCGCTCGACATGATGGGTGCCATTGCCGGCTACAAGATCGACGTGCACGTGAACCCGGCCTTCGTGCGCGCCAACGAAGTGGTGCGCCTGACCGGCGACAACACCCGCCTGCAGGGCGTGGTCGGCCCGATCGATCCACCTCCGCTGGAGCACACCTTGCGCTGGATGTACCAGGCGTGACCCTGAAAGTCGGCCTGTCGGCCACCACGACCGAACCCGGCCTCACCGGCGGCCATCTCGACGGCATCGGTGTCTACAGCCGCGCGCTGCTGCGCGAACTGCCGCACGCCGGCGTCAGCGTCGACGCCTGGTCGTTCGGTGCGCCGGCGCAGCTTTCGGTCGGCCGTCCGATGCCACGCTCGTTCCCGCTGGCGACACTGCGCGACATGGTGCTGCCGGGCGCACGCGAACGCATCGACGCCGACCTGTACCACGCCACCGACTACCGCATCGTCAGGATGGACAGGCCGATCGTGGCCACGCTGCACGATGCGCTGCCGATCGCCCATCCCGAATGGTGCAATCCCACACTGCGCGGCCTGAAGAACTGGCTGCAGGTCAAGGCTGCGCGCAAGGCCGATCATGTGATCGCCGTCAGCCACTACGCCGTGGCCGAGCTGGTGCAATGCTTCGGTGCCGACGAGCGCCGCATCAGCGTGGTGCCCAACGGCGTGGACGCGGAATGGCTCGAAGCACCGGACGCCGCGCAGGTGGCGGCCACGCTGGCGCGGCATGCGCTGCGCCCCGGCTACTTCCTTACCGTGGGCACGCTGCAGCCGCGCAAGAACATCGGCGCGCTGCTGCAGGCCTATCTGGGCCTGCCTGCCAGCGTGCGCGCGCAACGCCAGCTGGTGATCGTGGGCGCTGCCGGCGCGCGCAGCGGCGAGCTCGTGGCGCAGATCGGCGCCGCGCGGCAGAACGGCGAGAACGTGGTGTGGCTCAGCCGCCTCACCGCCAGCGAAGAACTGCGCCACGTCTACGCGGCTGCCGGCGTGTTCGTGTTTCCCTCGCTGTACGAAGGTTTCGGCATTCCTCCCCTGGAGGCATTCGCGTCCGGCGTGCCGGTGGTCGCGTCGAACACCACGTCGATCCCGGAAGTGACGGCCGGCGCCGCGATCGATGTCGATCCGCTGTCCGTCCCGGAGATCGGCGCGGCAATGCTGGAGCTGGCGCGCGACGAGGCGCTGCGGCAGCGCCATATCGCGGCCGGCAAGGCGCGCGCGGTGCAACTGACATGGCGTGAAACAGCCCGCAAGACGGCGGCTGTCTACCGGTCCGTGCTGGGCAGCGGGTACTGAAGAACTGACGATGCGCGTACTACATTTCTACAAGACGTATTATCCCGATTCGTGGGGCGGGGTCGAGCAGGCGATCCGCCAGATCTGCATGGGCACGGCGCGCCTGGGCATCACCAACGAAGTGCTGACGCTGACCGCCACCGACGGCCCGGCGCGCATGGAGATCGATGGCGTGGTGGTGCACCGGGTGCGGCAGGATATCGAGATCGCATCGAATGCGATGTCGATGGCATCGATCGGCGCGCTGGCGCGGCTGGCACGCACGGCGGACGTGGTGCATTATCATTTCCCGTGGCCGTTCGGCGACCTGGCGCATTTCCTGGCGCGGGTGAAGAAGCCGTCGGTGGTCACGTATCACTCCGATATCGTGCGCCAGAAGGCGCTGCTCAAGCTGTATTCGCCGCTGATGCACCGCTTCCTCGCCAACGTGGACGGCATCGTCGCCACTTCGCCGAATTATTTTGCATCGTCCGATGTGCTGCGGCGCTATGGCGACAAGGTGCGCGCGATCCCGTTCGGGCTGGACCGCACTACCTATCCGCAGCCGACGCCCGAGCGGCTGGCGCACTGGCGTGCCGAAGCGGGCGAGCGCTTCTTCCTGTTCGTCGGTGTGCTGCGCTACTACAAGGGCCTGCACATCCTGCTCGACGCCATGGCGCGCTGCGAATACCCGGTGGTGATCGTGGGTGCCGGGCCGATCGAGAACGAACTGAAGGAGCATGCGCGCCGCCTCGGCCTGACACACGTGCGCTTCGTCGGCGCCGTCGACGAGCACGACAAGGTGGCGCTGCTCACGCTGTGCTATGCCATGGCGTTCCCGTCGCACCTGCGTTCGGAGGCATTCGGCATCTCGCTGCTGGAAGGGGCGATGTATGGCAAGCCGATGATCTCCAGCGAGATCGGCACCGGCACCAGCTATATCAATATCGATGGCGACACGGGCCTGGTGGTGCCGCCCAGCGATCCGGCGGCGTTCGGCAATGCCATGCGCACCCTGTGGGAAGATCCGGCGCTGGCGGCCGCGATGGGGCGGCGTGCCGGCGAGCGCTACCGGACCTTGTTTACCAACGAGAAAATGGCCGCCGATTATGCAAAGCTGTATCGTGAGATTGCAAAAAGTTCTACGAAGATAGCCACACTTTGACTTAGATCAATGTAGGGACTTGAGCCATCGCTAACATGGATCTCGGACTCCCTGCCGTCGTCACGGTCTGCAAATTCCCGAACGTGCAGCGCAACAACGGGACGGCGGCGAGAGTCCACCAGAATTCCAGCATGGCGGCTGCACTGCAGGTCGCCGCGTCCAGGCCCCGGCACTCAGGCCGCGGCACTCAGGCCCAGCACTCAGCCACCGCACTTCAAGCCACCGTAGTTCAAGCCACCACACTTCAGGCCGCTACGGCCAGCGGGGTTTCCGCCCACTTCTCCTTGATCGCGCAGATCGCCGGTAGCAGGCCGACGAACAGGTCCACCAGGTGCGGATCGAAGTGCGCGCCGCGCTGCTTCTGCAGCAGTTCCACGGCGTCCTGCACCGGCCAGGCCTTCTTGTACGGGCGCTCGGAGGTCAGCGCATCGAACACGTCGGCGATGGCGCAGATGCGGCCTTCCACAGGGATCGCCGCGCCGGCCAGGCCGGCCGGGTAGCCGCTGCCATCCCATTTCTCGTGGTGCGACAGGGCGATGTTGCGGGCCAGCTTCAGCATGCCGTGCGGGTGCTCGCCGATGATGTCGGCGCCGATCGTGGCGTGCGTCTTCATGATTTCCCATTCGTCCGGATCGAGCGGGCCGGGCTTTTGCAGGATCCGGTCGGGAATGCCGATCTTGCCCACGTCGTGCATCGGCGCCGCGTGCAGCAGGTCGTCCGCCTCGGCCTCGCTCATGCCGGCCGCCAGGCCCAGCAGGCGCGCGTAGTGGCTCATCCGGATCACGTGCATGCCGGTTTCATTGTCCTTGTATTCGGAAGCCAGGCCGAGGCGCTGCACGATCTGCAGGCGGCTGTCCTTCAGCTCGTCCAGCCGCACCAGCGACAGGTGGGTGCGCACGCGCGCCCGCACCACCGGCGCACTGACCGGTTTGGTGATGTAGTCCACGCCGCCGGCATCGAAGCCGCGCACTTCGTCGTCGGCATCGCACAGCGCCGTCACGAAGATCACCGGGATGCCGGCCGTGGCCGGATCGGCCTTCAGCGCGCGGCAGGCTTCATGGCCGCTCATGCCGGGCATCATCACGTCGAGCAGGATCAGGTCGGGGTGCTCCTGGCGCGCCAGTTCCAGCGCGCGCGCGCCGTCCTTGGCGAACAGCAGCCGGTACTGGTCCTGCAGGATCTGGCGCAGCAGCTGCAGGTTGCTGGCCTCGTCGTCCACCGCGAGGATCAGCGGCAGGTGTGCGTTCTGGTTCATGAAGTCGTTTCCGTGTCGGTATGAAGAACCGTATCCAGGAGCGTCGCCAGCCTGGTCTCGGCCAATGTAAAGTCGAAGTCGTCGATCGCCATCTGTACCGGCGCCAGTGCGGCGGGCGGCACGTGGCCATGCAGCACCCGGGCCAGGCGCACCAGCGCCGCGTCGTCGAGCGCGCCGCGGGTCAGCGAGTGCTGCAGTGCCGCGCCGGCCTCGCGTACGGCCACGGCATCGAACGCCGCCACTGGTGCGGCAGACGGCACAGGCACGCGCACGGGGCAGGGCTGCGCCCGCACCGCTTCCAGCGCCTGTTGCAGCTCGCCGGCGTAGCGGGCCAGCAGTGCCGCCAGTGCAGGCAGCGCAGGTCGGCCGTCCGGACCGGCAGCAGGATTGGCCAGGCGAGCCAGCTCACCGGCCTGCTTCTCGATGTCGGCCAGCGTCGCGGCCAGCTGTTCGAGCCCCAGGTTGGCGGCCACGCCGCGCACCCGGTGCGCCTGCGCCTGCAGGCCGGCGGCATCGCCGCAGTCATGCAGCGCCGCCAGATCGTCCATGCTGTGCGCATGGTCGGCATCGAAGCGGCATAGCGCCAGCTGGTGCTCGTCGGCGCTGCCGCCCCAGCGCTGGGTGCCGGCCGCGCGGTTCAGCACCTGCGCGGTGGCGGCCTTTTGCGTGGCGGCCAGCGCGCCCACCGGCTGCAGCCCCAGCACGCGGGCGATCTCGTGCGACAGCGCGAACCAGTCCACCGGCTTGGAAGCGAAGCCATCCATGCCGGCGGCAATGCTGGCCTTGCGGTGCGCTTCCAGCACGCTGGCCGTCATCGCCACCACGGGCACGCGTGCGCGGCCGGTGCGG
>DASVVD010000134.1:0-4469 GCA_036386715.1 Pseudoduganella sp. | reverse complement strand
GCCGGCTTACAGATTAGCAGCCGGCGCCGAAGAGTCCAGACGGAGGTAGTGGATTTCAGCCCAGCGCGGCGATGCCGGCCTTGGCGATCTGCGCATCCTGGTCGGACTTCACGCCCGACACGCCCACGGCGCCGATCGAATGGCCGTCGACCACGATATTCACGCCGCCTTCGAGCAGGCCTTCCACTTCCGGTGCGGACAGGAAGGCGACCCGGCCGCCATTGATCACGTCTTCATAGCTCTTCGACTCGCGGCGGCCCAGCGCCGACGTCTTGGCCTTGGCCGGTGCGATGTGCGCGGTCAGCGGCGCGGCGCCGTCGAGGCGCTGCTGCCACAGCAGGTGGCCGCCGTCGTCGACGATCGCGATCGACACCGCCCAGTTGTTGGCCAGGGCTTCCGCTTCGGCGGCAGCGGCGATTTTCTTCACATCGGCGAGAGTCAGGTAAGGCTTGCTTTGCATGGTTCTTCCTTCGGTTGATGACACTGGATACTTGTTTCGATTACTTCATTGCCTACTTCACTGCCTACTTCACTACCACTGCCGGCGACTCGCGGCGCGCCTTCAGCTTCTGCTTGATCTGCCCCATCAGCGCCAGCGTGGCTTTCTCGCCGGCCTGCATGGCCCGCGCGCGGCTGGCGAAATCGTTGCTGGCCATATTGCCCAGCGCTGGCTGGATCACCACGTCGGCATCGCGCAGTTCGTACTGGTTGATGCGCTGGCCCATGATCGAGAAGGTCTGCATGATGACTTCGAGGGACGAAACGGCGGCCTGCGCGTCGGTCTGCGTGCTGATGTTGACGGCAATGATGAACTCGGCGCCCATTTCCCTGGTAAAGCGCACCGGCACCGGCGCCACCAGGCCGCCATCGACATAGGTGCGGTTGCCGATCGTGACCGGCTGGAACACGCCCGGCACGGCCGAGCTGGCGCGCACGGCCTGCCCTGTGTTACCGCGTGCGAACAGGATCGGCTGGCCGGTCTTCAGGTCGGAAGCCACGGCGCCGAACGGCAGCCTGAGTTTTTCGATCGGCCGGTTCTTGACCGCCTTGTTCACGTAACTCTGCAGCGCCACGCCTTTCAGCACGCCGGACTTGCTGCCGAACAGCGGCAGCGCCCAGTCGGAAATGGCGGCTTCGTCCATGTCGTAGGCCATTTTCTGCAATGCGCTGGCGTTGTTGCCCGCGGCGTACAGCGCACCGACCACGCTGCCGGCACTGGTGCCGACCACCACGTCGGCCATGATGCCATTGGCTTCCAGCGCCTTGATCACGCCGATGTGGGCAAAGCCGCGCGCGGCGCCGCCGCCCAGGGCCAGGCCGATCTTCACCTTGCGCAGCGGCGCTGCGACAGGCGGATGCAGCAGTGGCGTGGAATCGCCCAGCGCAGGCGGAATGGCCGGCGGCACCGTGGCCGGGGTGCCGGGCGCAGGCGCACCGGCCACGGGCGGCGCGACCGGCACGGTGTTGGCAGGAACCCGGGGGGCGCTGCCGCAGCCGGCCAGCAGGGCCGCGGCCAGCGCGCATGGCAGGACGCAGGTGGCGGAACGGGCGGCCAGTTGTTTCAGGAACATCGCATCAATCTGCTCGGGTTGGGCGCCGCCCCGGAGCGGGCCGGCGCGGCAAAACGGCAGATTGTATCAGTTCGCGGCCAGGGCGGCGGCGCTGCGCTGCGGCACGGCCGGCAGCGCTTTCGGCAGGTTCACCGTGAACGTGCTGCCCTTGCCCGGCTCCGAGGCAATCGACAGCGTGGCATGGTGGCGCAGCAATACGTGCTTGACGATGGCCAGCCCCAGGCCCGTGCCCTGCGTTTCGCGCGAACGGCTCTTGTCGACCCGGTAGAAGCGCTCGGTGAGCCGTGAAATGTGCTCGGGGCTGATGCCGATGCCGGAATCGCGCACCGTGAAGCGCACGCCGGCGGCGGTATTTTCCCACTTCAGCGACACGGTGCCGCCAGCCGGCGTGTAGCGCACCGCATTGGCGGCAAGGTTGCCGAACGCGCTGTACAGTTCTTCCTGGTTGCCCATCACGTCGCTGCCGTCCACCTCGAGCACGATCTCGTGCTTGCCGCCCGACAATGCCAGCGCATCGCGCCGCACTTTCGTCAGCAGCTTGTCGATATCCACATGCTCCGCGCGCATCGGGTGGTCGATCGATTCCAGGCGCGACAGCGTGAGCATGTCCTCGATCAGGTGCTGCATCCGGTAGGCCTGGTCCATCATCAGCTTCAGGTGCGCCTGGCGCGTGTCCTCGTCGAGCTGCTCGCCCGCGGCGATCTCCAGGAAACCCAGCACCACCGTCAGCGGCGTGCGCAGTTCATGCGAGGCGTTGGCCACGAAATCGCGGCGCATCATGTCGGTGCGCTCGGTTTCCGTCACGTCGTGCGTGACCAGGATCTGCCGGCGGTTCTCGAACGGAATGATATGGGTGATCAGCTTGCGGCCGCGAAACGACAGCACCAGGGGCTGGTCGTAACGGCCCAGGATCAGGTAATCCATGAAGTCGGGGCTGCGTACCAGGTTCGTCACGCGGGCGCCCTTGTCGCGGTCGCGCCGCAGGCCCAGGTGTTCTTCGGCGGCCGGATTGCACCACTCGAGGAACAGCACGTCGTCCATGATGACCACGCCGTCCGGCAACAGGTGCATCGCCTGGCGGAAACGGGCCAGCCATTCGGTCAGCTCGGCCTGGTTTTTCTCGTCGTCGCGGCGCAGCCGGTACAGCCTGGAAAACACCGGCGTCCATTCGCCCCAGCCGTCCGGCAGCTTGCCGCTGTTCGGCGCATCGAGCCAGCCGGACAGCTGGTACAGGTAGTGCAGTTGCACCAGCACCATCGTGCCCAGGGCGGCCAGCGCCACCCACAGCGCCGGCACCATGCCGAACCACCACCACAGCAGGCCGATGCCGAAACCGCCGGCACTCATCTGGATTGCCACCGGCACCCAGAACACGAATTTCGGATTCATGTCTTTTCGGACAACATGTAGCCGACGCTGCGCACCGTCTTGATCAGGTGCTCCGCTTCCTTCAGTGCCTTGCGCAGGCGCAGCACGTGCACGTCCACCGTGCGCTCCTCGATCACCACGTGGTCGCCCCATACCTTGTCGAGCAGCTGGCTGCGCGAGAACACCCGCTCCGGGTGGGCCAGGAAGAACTTCAGCAGCTTGTATTCGGCATGGCCGATGTCGATCTTGCCCTGCCCCAGCGAGACGGTGCAGCTGATCGGATCGAGCGTGATCGGGCCGGCGCGCATGGCCGCGTCGGCATGTTCCGGGCTCTTGCGGCGCAACAGGGCGCGCGAGCGCGCCAGCAGCTCGCGCGGCGAGAACGGCTTGGTGATGTAGTCGTCGGCACCGCTGTTCAGGCCGGCAAGCTTGTCTTCCTCCATGCTTTTCGCCGTCAGCATGATGACCGGAATGTCGGCAAAGTGCCGGTCACCGCGAATGCGGGCCAGCAGGCGCAGGCCGGTCTGGTCGGGCAGCATCCAGTCGAGCAGGATCAGCTGCGGCTTGCGCTCGTGGATCGCATCCCACGCTTCCTGCGTGCTCTGCACGGCGCTCACGTTCCAGCCCGACTCGCGCAGCGAGAAGGTGACCAGTTCGACAATCGCCGGTTCGTCCTCAACAATCAGTACTGTGGTTTTATCCGCTGCCATTTCTGTATCAGTCTTCCTTCGTTGCTTCGCCCGATGCCTGGGCCATCCTCAGGCCGCCAGGCGCCTCTGCCGCGCGGCTGTGGCGGATGTCGACGCCTTCCACCACGTAGATCACGTATTCGGCGATGTTCTTGGCATGGTCGCCGATGCGCTCGATCGCCTTGGCCACCCACATGGTGTCCAGCGCAGCTGAAATTGTACGCGGATCTTCCATCATGAACGTGATCAGGTTGCGCATGATGCTGCGGAACTCATGGTCGATCACCGCATCCTGTGCGATCAGCGCCAGCGCCTGGGTCTGGTCGTTGCGGGCAAACGCGTCCAGCGCGTCGTGCAGCATGTCGCTGGTGGCGGTGGCGATGTTGCGCACCATCTCGTAATGATTGACCGTGACGGCGCCGCGCGCATGCAGGCTTTTCGCCGTGCGCGCGATCTTGGTGGCTTCGTCGCCGATGCGCTCCAGGTCCGTGATCACCTTGATCGTGGCCATGATGGTGCGCAGGTCGTTGGCGGCCGGCTGGCGGCGCACGATCAGGTGGCTGCACTGGTCGTCGAGCTGCACTTCGAGCTGGTTCACGGCATCGTCTTCGCGCATCACGCGTTCGGCGCGTTCCGCGTTGCCGATGCGAAAGCACGTCATCGCATCGAGGAACTGCGTCTCGACCATGCCGCCCATCAGCAGCACCTTCGAGCGGATCGCTTCCAGGTCATGGTCATATGCTTTCGAGGAATGTTCACCGATCATCGCAGTGTTCCTTATTCTGGTAATTTGGTAACGGATCAGCCGAAGCGGCCGGTGATGTAGTCCTGCGTTTCCTTG
>DASVVD010000133.1:0-2054 GCA_036386715.1 Pseudoduganella sp. | reverse complement strand
GCGGGCAACGCGGCCAGCAGCGACAGGCAGAGAGGGTTCAGGCGGAGGCGAAACGAAGGCTGGCGCATCGATGTCTTTCTCGGTCAGGTTAGCGAATTGAAAACTGTGCCGGATGGTAAAGACCTGATGTGACGCCGCCATGACAGCGTGCGCCTGCCGATAACTCAGTGGCTGCCCTGCGACAAAAGACAGCATTACAAATTCCCACAAAGTAATTGTCTGTCTTCAAACGAGCTGAACTGCTAGACTTGCGGGTTGGAATTTACCTGTATCGCGCGAAAAATTAATAAATCAACATCGGCGCGGTGCATCCTTACCTGAAAGAGAAGTGATGCAAGATCGTCGGGGTTCTCCCACTCTGCTGGCCGCCCTCGTGGCGGCGCTTGGTTGCCATGCCGTCCATGCCGCCACTGTGCAGGCGGCCGACGGGCAGTTGCAGGAAGTCGTCGTCACCGCGCAGCGCACCGCCTCGCTCGAGTCGAAGACCCCCGTGGCGATGAGCGTGGTGTCCGGCGATGCGCTGCAGGCGGCCGGCTTCGCCAGGCCGGCCGAACTGGCCAAACGCCTGCCGAACGTGCACCTCGACGGCGCCGCCGACGGCCTGAAGATCACGATCCGCGGCGTGTCGAACGCGGATGCCACCGACAAGGGCGACCCGTCCGCCGCCTTCATGCTGGACGGGATCTATATCGCCCGCCCGCAGAACCAGACCGGGCTGCTGCTCGACGTGGACCGCATCGAAGTGCTGCGCGGCCCGCAGGGCACGCTGTATGGCCGCAACACCACGGCCGGCGTCGTCAACGTGATCTCGCGCGCACCGGTGGCGAAGCTGGAAGCGGCGCTCGGCGTGGATGCCGGCAACTACGGCAGCCGCAAGGCGAACGGCATGCTCAACGTGCCGGTGGCCGACTGGCTGGCGCTGCGCGCCGCCGTGGCAACCGACCGCCACGACTCGTACCTGCGCAACGGCCAGGGCACGGCGCACACGCTGGGCCAGGATGCCGACAGCCGCAGCGCCCGCCTGTCGGCGAAACTGCGGCTCGGCGGCGCGGCCTCGCTGCTGCTGCGCTATGACCACACCACGAACGACTACGACCCGGACGGCTTCGTCTCGGACAACAACTTCTTTCGCAACGCCGACAAGGGCAAACCGGTGTGGTACGGCGCCTCCGCCAACGAGCGGCTGACCAACCGCTTCCGGCCGCGTAACGCCACGCCGGAACAGGGCCGGGGACACAACACCACGTCCGGCCTCAGCGCCGAACTGACATGGGACCTGGGACCGGCCACGCTGACCTACCTGGGCGCGCACCGCAAGTTCGACCTGGATTTCCTTACCAACTACATCTACCGCGTGGCGCCGGCCGTCACCCTGGGCGTGCGCCAGAACTTCACCGGCGGCCAGCGCCAGGATTCGCACGAGCTGCGGGTGGCCACGAACGGCAGCGGCGCGCTGTCCGCGCAGGCCGGCCTGTACTGGTTCGACGAGCGCTCGCACTCGAACTACGTGTTCCGCGACCTCGTGCCGATCGGCCTGACGCCCTACTACGCGTTCCCCACCGACCCCACGCTGGCAAACAGCCGCGCGGCGTTCGGCCAGCTCACGTACCGCGTTACCGACCGCCTGCGCGCCACCGCCGGCTTGCGCCAGACGAAGGATGAAAAGTCGCGCGTGGGCGCCACCAGCTTCCAGCAGGGCCCGGCATTCAACCCGGCCACCGACTACCAGCTGCCGAACGCCGCGCTGATCGGGACCGACAAGCGCACCTGGCGCGTGGGCCTCGACTACGACCTGGCGCCATCGACGTTCGTGTACGGCACGATCGCCACCGGGTACAAGGCCGGTGGCTTCAACGACGGCTGCGTGGCCGGCTCCACGCTGGGCGTGCCGTGCCCGGCCGCGGCCGCCGTGGCGCCGGGCTACCTGTTCTACCAGCCGGAAACGCTGAAATCGTTCGAACTGGGCGCCAAGACGCGCTTCTGGAACGGGCGGGCCAGCCTGAACGCCGCCGCGTTCAAATACGACTATACGAACCTGCAACTGTCGGGCAATG
>DASVVD010000132.1:0-5177 GCA_036386715.1 Pseudoduganella sp. | reverse complement strand
CTTGCCGCCCGCTTCGCTGAAGCCCTTGACGAACTTGGCCTCGGCATCGGCGCCGGTACTGTAGTCGCTGACCAGAGTGTAGACCTTGCCGATCCTGCTCTTGCCGGTCCAGGTGCCGAACGGCTCGGTCATCTGGTGCATCGTCATCGACGTGCGCACCATGTACGGCGACTTGTCGGTAATGCCGGTGGTCACGGCGTTCATCACGATCATCGGCGTCTTGGCACGGGTGGCCAGCGGTGCCACCGCCAGCGCGCTCGGCGTCAGCGAAAAGCCGATCAGGAAGTCGACCTTTTCACGGGCGATGAGTTCCTGCGCGGCGCGCTTGGACAGGTCGACGTTCGAGCCGCCGTCGTCGCGGTAGAGGATTTCCAGCTTCTTGCCGGCCACCTTGTCGCCATGCTCCTGCAGGTAGGTGCGGATGCCGTCCTCGAACGGCTTGCCGATATTGGCGAACGGACCGGTCAGCGCGGCAATCACGCCGATCCTGATGGTGTCCTGGGTTTGAGCCTGAGCGTGGGCGGCCAGCGGCATGCATGCCACGGCAAGGGTGCCCAGCGTGGCCAGCGTGATGGTGCGGATCTTCATGGTGTCTCCTCCATTGATTTATCAAAAGGCGTGGATGGTGCCGTCTTCGCGGCTCCCATACATCGCCTCCACCTGCGCAGCGCGGCGTGCCAGCACCGCCGCCTGGTTGACGGAACCCTTGTCCGTCAGCTCGCCATGATCGATGGACGGCGGCTCCTCCTGCAGCCGCAGCATCGCCACCGCGTTCGACGACCCGGTCGAATCGGCGTTCAGCCGGCGCAGCAACCCGGCAAAGAACTCCCGCACCGGCGCGCTGGCCAGCACCTGCGCCGGCGTTGCACCGGCACCCAGGCCGGACAGCGTGCCGCAATGCTCCAGCCGCGGGAACACCAGCAGGCCGACCGCATTCCGGTCGATGCCAGTGACCACGGTGTCCAGTACATACGGCGCGCCCATGCTGATCACCCTGGCCCGCAGCGGCCCCACGCTGACGAAGGTGCCGGTGGCCAGCTTGAAATCCTCGGCGATGCGGCCGTCGAACATGAAGCCCAGTTCCGGCTGCGCCGCGTCGGCGAAGCGCAGCGCGTCGCCGGTGCGGTAGTAACCTTCCTCGTCGAACGCCGCGGCGGTGAGTTCCGGCATGCGCCAGTAGCCCGGCATCACGTGCGGCCCCTTGAAGCGCGCTTCGAGCTTGGCGCCGACCGGCACCAGTTTTACCCGGCAGCCGGGCGCCGGCACGCCCACGTAGCCGGCGCGCACGATCGGCCCGGTGCCGAAGGTGCAGGAAGGCGACGTTTCCGTCATGCCCAGCCCGGTCATGATGCGCACCGACTCGCCGCAGTGGCGTACCGCGATCGCATCGAGCCGGTCCCAGGCCGCCTGCGACAGGCCGGCCCCGGCGCAGAAGAACAGCTTGACGCGCGAGAAGAAGGTGTCGCGCAGCGCCGTATCGGTTTCCAGCGCGTCGGTCAGCATCTCCCAGCCCTTGGGGATGTTGAAGTACACCGTCGGCGCGATCTCGCGCAGGTTGGCCAGCGTGCGGCCGATATCGTTCGGCGTCGGGCGGCCGTCGTCCAGGTACAGCGTGCCGCCGTTGTACAGCGCGATGCCCACGTTGTGGCTGCCGCCGAACGTGTGGTTCCACGGCAGCCAGTCCACCAGCACCGGCGGCGCCTCGCCGAAGAACGGGAAGGTCTGCAGCAGCATCTGCTGGTTGCTGCTCCACATGCCGTGCGTGGTGACCACGGCCTTGGGCTTCTTGGTCGAGCCGGAGGTAAACAGGAACTTGGCGATCGTGTCCGGCCCGATGGCGGCATTGGCCGCATCGACCGTCGACGGCGCCGTGTCCAGCAGCGTGGCAAAGGAAGTCGCCCCGATGCCGGCAACCTCGCCGCTATCGAGGATCAGTTCGACGCCGGCCGGCAGCACGGCGGCGATCGCGCGGCCGAACGCGGTGCCGTCCGACGCGTAGACGGCGCCCGGCGTCATGTGCGCCACCAGTTCGCCGAGCCGGCCGAAGTCGGTGGCCACCAGCGAATAGGCCGGTGACACCGGCACATACGGCACGCCGGCATACATGGCGCCCAGCGCCAGCTGGTAGTGCTGCAGGTCGTTGCCGGACAGGATCACCAGCGGCCGATCGGCGCTCAGGCCGCGGTCCAGCAGCGCCTGGCCGATGCGGCGGGCACGCTCCAGCATGCCGGCATAGGTCAGCCGGATCCATTCACCGTAAGCGCCGCGCCGCGCCACCAGCGTACGCTCCGGCCAGTCGCGCGCGCCGCGCACCAGGCAATCAGTGAACCGGCGCGGCACGTCGCCGAGCGGCGTTTCGGCGTCCACGTACCATGCGCCGTTTTCCTGGCGCACCGAGACCTGCGGGCGGCCGATCGCCACGGGACGGCAGCGCCCCGGCATCTGCGATGCGATCATGGCGCCTCCTCAGATCGGGTAGTGGCGTGGCGTGGTCTGGACCGTGATCCAGCGCAGGTCCGTGAACTCGGCGATGGCGGCCTTGCCGCCGAAACGGCCATGGCCGCTGGCCTTCACGCCGCCGAACGGCATCTGCGCCTCGTCGTGCACGGTGGGCCCGTTGATATGGCAGATGCCCGACTCGATGCGACGCGCCACCGCCATCGCGCGGCCGATGTCGCGGCTGAACACGGCGGCGGACAGGCCATATTCGCTGTCGTTGGCGAGGCGGATGCCCTCCTCGTCGCCATCGAAGCGGATCACGGAGACGATCGGACCGAACGCTTCCTCGCGATACGCCGCCATGTCCGGCGTCACGCCGTCGATGATCGCCGGCTGCAGCAGGTTGCCGTCGGCCGACGGCACGGCCGGCAGCACGCTGGCACCGCGCTCGACGGCATCGCGCACCAAGGCTTCCACGCGCTGCGCGGCGGCCGGGTCAACCATGCCTGCCAGCGGCGCACCGGCATGGGCCGCCTTCAGGGTGGCGGTCTTGGCGGCGAATTTTTCCAGGAATGCCGGGGCGATCTTGCGGTCGACCAGGATGCGATCGGCCGACATGCAGATCTGCCCCTGGTTGAAGAACGACGAGAACGCCGCCGCTTCCACCGCGGCATCGATGTCGGCATCATCCAGCACCACCACCGGGTTCTTGCCGCCCAGTTCCAGCAGCACCGGCTTGAGGTGCTTCGCCGCCTGCTGCGCGATGATGCGGCCGACGTGCGTGGAGCCGGTGAAATTGATGCGGCGGACCGCCGGGTGTGCGACCAGGCGCTCGACGACGGCGGCCGCGTCCTGCGGCGCGTTGGTGATCACGTTCACCACGCCGGCCGGGAAGCCCGCCTCCTCGAACACGGTGCCGAGCAACCGGTGCAGCGCCGGGCACTGCTCGGACGCCTTCAGGATGACGGTGTTGCCGCAGGCGAGCGGCATGGCCACGGCGCGCGTGGCAAGGATCACCGGCGCATTCCACGGCGCGATGCCCAGCACCACCCCGCAAGCCTGGCGTACGCCCATCGCCAGCGAACCCGGCACGTCGGACGGAATCACTTCGCCGGCGATCTGCGTGGTCATGCCGGCCGCTTCGCGCAGCATGTTGGCGGCCAGCGTCACATTGAAGTTGTACCAGATCGGACTGCCGCCCGCCTCGGCGATACCGCGCGCCACGAATTCGGCGCGGTATTTCTCCATCGTGTCGGCCGCCTTGAGCAGCAGGCCGCGGCGCTCCGCCGGCAGCATCGCCGACCAGGCCGGGAAGGCGCGCTGCGCGGCATCTGCCGCGCGCTGTGCATCGTCCACGGTGGCTGCCGCCGCACGGGTGGCGGTCTCGCCATTGGCCGGATTGCGGCGCTCGAACACGGCGCCATTCGAGGCGGCGGAAGGCTGGCCATCCACCAGCAAATCGGTGTCAAACATCGGTGTCTCCTCTAGGTTCTGGTGGGCAGCGGCTTGGCACCCGCTATTGTGGCCCGTCACTATATAAGATGCAGGTGGGAAGCTGAAGAGTCGAGCCGTGCCTGGGGCGTGCGGCTCGGCCAGTCGTCCGGCTTCACATGCTCATTTCAAGGTATTGCCTGATGCGTATCAGGCTTCCTGATACATAGCTCATACTAGTCCTAATCAGGAAACCTGACAAGTACTATGTTCTGGAATTTCTGCGCCAAGAAGAGGGGCTGCCGTCCCTAGCCGCAGCCGGCATGACGAAGGATTGCTGTCTGGCTATTCCGCAGTGACGATGGACACTTTCGATAAGGATCACGTCACTATCGGAGGTCTCCCATGTCACGTCAACGAAGGTCGTTTTCCGGAGAATTCAAGCGCCAAGGTGTAAAGCTTGTCTGCCAGACTGCCGCAAGGAAAGCTGCTATCGCAAGCGGTCCTGACATTTCAAGGCTGACACATGTCGGAAGTGTATAACGTCATGGGGGACGGCCACACACTGAATCATTATGTATGTGATGTGTGGCCGACGTTCTGTATATATAGGATTCAGCGGTCCTCGGGCCTGTTGATCGCTCCAAAACCAGCCACGAAATTCTCCACTCTTCAAGCTAACGACATTCATTCACGGCCGGATCAATATTTTTCTGCCATTTCGTGAATGAACCAGACTTATCCAACAGGCTCTTTTTTTCCAGAGTAATCAGGTATTCGTTGCTTGAGCCAATCAGCAGATTGCTTTTCCGCCTCCAGTCGTCAGCCAGAAGCGGTTGCCTATGCCAAGTGGAATTTCGAAATACATAGCGGCGATATTCAGGACACCCCCTTTTACGGGAGCCAAGAGAAATAATCACCGGATAGCCGTTTTCCATATCGAAGACTACAGGATACTCAGGGTAAAGGCCGTCTTTCTCGGGCTGCGATTTCCAGGTAATCTTTTGACTGGATTCAAACGGAAATTTGAATTCGATATGCCGGATATCTGGAGCATGCAACCCTGGATTGCTCGCCCATTCTCCTCCACCAGAAACGTAGTCAGTGCTACGGGAAATAATGATGACTTTGTCATTGCTCAATTTAACTTCTTCCTGCCATTCGCTGGGCAACTTCGAACATGCGACAAGCAGCAAAGCAATAAAGATCGTAAAAATCTGGCTGCAATAGTCAAATATGATTTTCCTGGCACTTTCGTTATTCATAGTGGCATTCCCCCGTGACGACGGGCACATTCGATAGATATC
>DASVVD010000131.1:0-4260 GCA_036386715.1 Pseudoduganella sp. | reverse complement strand
CTTTCCCGCCAACGCCAACCCGGCGCTGGACCGGTGCGGCATGCTGTGGGTGTCGCCCGTGCTGCCGATGCGCGGCGAGGACCTGCTGCGCGTCCACGCGCTGGCGGTACCGATCTTTCGCACCCATGGCTTCGACCTGTTCGTCACGTTCAGCATGATCAACGAGCGTGCGCTGGGTGGCGTGCTGACGGTGGCCTACGATGCCGAGGATCCTGCCGAGGTGGAGCGGGCACGCCTGTGCTATCGCCAGGTTTTTGAAACGATGATGGAAGCGGGGTATATCCCATACCGCGTCGGCCTGCAGTCGATGGCGGACCTGGACAACGGCGACGATGGCTACTGGCGCATGGTCGGCCGTATCAAGGCAGCGCTCGATCCGGCCGATGTCATTGCGCCTGGCCGGTATTCGGCGCGGCAGCGGCCGCCTGGGTGACCTGGCTTCCCGGGCAGCACGGCAGCCGGGGCATGCCGCATTGCCCGGCAGCCGATCCTGGCGCGGCGGCGCAACTTCACGATTGCGCGTGCCGTGCCCGCCGGGTTACAGCTTTGCCATCAGTGCGCGCACCTCGGCCTGGCGCTTGTAGTCGCGTACCGACAGCAATTGCTCGCATTGCGCCCTGGCACCTTTACGGTCGCCCGACAGGAACAGCGCCTGCGCGAAACGGAAGCGGATGTCGTTTTCCGCCGGCGCCTGTTCGGTCGCCGTTTTCAGCAGCGGCAGGGCCCGGGCCGCATCGCCCTTGTCGAGCAGGATCGCTGCCAGCGTGTCGGCGACGGCGGGGCTGGCCGGCGCCAGCTTGTAGGCTTTTTCCGCATAGTCGAGTGCGCGACCATCCTTTAATTGAAGCAACGACCAGGCATAGTCGTTCAACATCATCGGGTTGTCCGGTGCGCTGCGCAAGCCCTGCTCATATTGCTGGTTCGCGGCCTTGTAGTCGGCTTGCGCGGCAAGTGTGCTCGCGAAGTAGATGCGCGCCTGGAGATCGGTGGCGTGTTTGTCCAGCCACTGCCGCAATTGCGCAGCCGCGTCCTGGGGTTTTCCAGCGGCGACGAGCGCGCGGTGCAGCGCGATCACGGCCATGCCTGACGGTGCTGCCTGCAAGGCGCGCTGATAACGTTGCACCGCATCGGCCGGCTTCTGCTGGACCATCAGAACGTCGCCTTCGAGCCTGAAGCCAATCGGCGAGTCGGCATGGCGTGCCTGCGCCGACTGCGCGGCCTTCAGCGCCTCGCCATACGCTTTTTTCTCCATCAGCAAGGCATGCTGCAGGAACACTGCGTCCGCACTGTCGGGGTCGAACGCGACTGCCTTGCGTGCCGCTTGCAGCGCCTCGTCGATTCGGCTGGCTGCCATGTGCAGGCTGGCGATACGCATCTGCACGGCGGCCGACCTGGGTTGCAGCGCCGCCAGGCGCCTGTAGCTTTCCAGCGCAGCGTCATGTTGCCCGTTGAGTTCCTGCGCCTGCGCCAGCAGGATCAGGCCCGCGGGATCCGATGGGTCGGTCACCTGCAGCTTTTGTGCCAGTGCCAGCGATTTCTTCTTTTCACCCGTTTGCAAATAGTAACTTGCCAGTTGCTGGGCGGGCGCCCGGGCATCGGGGTTTTCACTGAGTGCCTGCTCCAGCCACCGGACCGCTTCGGCTGGCTTGCCCAGTCGCGCTTCGAGCCGGGCGAGGGAAGTCATCAGGGCGACGTTTTTCTTGTCCTTGGCGAGCACGGCTTCGTAGCGCTTGCGCGCCTGGTCCGGCTTCTTTTCCAGGATATCGAGACTGGCAAGATTGTCGAGCGCCGGGCCGAACGCGGGATCGAGCGCAAGCGCCTTGAGCAAGCTCGCACGCGCGCCCTCGATGTCATTGCTGGTCAGCTGCACGGCAGCGCGCAGGTTCTGCAGCGTTGCACTGTCGCCCTGGCTGCTCATCTCGTCGATCTTCGTGACTGCCTTGTCGAACTGTTTCTCGCGCAGGTAGTTCAGCACCAGCACGATGCCGGCACGATTCGCGCCGGTGGCACCTTCCGCCGCAATTTCCAGTTCCGCCATCCCCTTCGAACTGTCGCCCATCTTCAGTCGACTGAGGCCGTGGCCAAACCGCAACTCTGCGCTCTCGGGCTTCAGCGCGCTGGCCTTCTCGAAATAGGCCGCCGACTGCGTGAACTGATGCGAGCGCAATGCCGTTTCGCCTGCCAGGGCCAGCAGGTCGGCATCGTCAGGTGAACTTTTCAGTGCCGTGCGCACCATGTGCAATGCTTCGTCCTGCTTGTTGCCACGCAGGGCAACCGTCGCCAGCAGCTTGGTGGCATAGGCATGGCCGGGATTGGCCTGCAGGACCTGGTTCAGATACTGCTCGGCCTGCGTATCCGAGCCCAGTGCGACCGACACTGCGCCAGCCAGCAATACGCTGGGCATATGTTCAGGCGCCACGCGCAGCACCTGTTGCACCTGTTCCAGCGCGGATTTATAACGCTTCTCGCGGAAATCCAGCGACCCCTGCGAATAAGAGATCATCAGATTCTTCGGCTGTGCCTTGCGAGCCAGCTTGATCTGCTGGCGGGCGTCGTCCAGCCGGTCTTCCTGGATCGCCAGGTTGGCCAGGTCGAGGCGGGCCTGCACATCGTTCGGCTTGACTTCCAGGATACGTTCGTAGGTCCTGCGCGCGGCCGCCGGCTCATTGCCTGTGCGCTGCAACTCGCCCTTCAGGCGCAGCGAATCGATACTGTCGGGATCCTGTACGAGTGCCTGCTCCAGCAGCCGCCTGCCGTTGTCGGAATGTTCACCCGCCATGAGTGCCAGCCTGGCCAGGCCGAGCGTGGCACCGGCAAGTCCGGGTTTGACTTCCAGCGCGCGCTCGAACCGGGGCCGTGCTTCATCCGGCCGGTCCAGGCCGAGAAAGGCCTGGCCCCGCAGTGTCAACGCTTCCGCGTTCCCCTGGTCCTCGGGGAATTCGTCCAGCACGCGCTGGAACTGACCCTGCCATAACAGCGCCCTGCCAAGTGCGGGCTGCGCCAGGTCCGCCTGCGCCCCCAGTTCGCGGGCTCGCCGCAACTCCTTCTCCGCCGATACCATGTCGCCGGTGTCGAGATACATCTGTCCCAGCATCAGCCGCGCGGCCGCATGGTCCGGCTGCTGTTGCACGACGTTCTTGAGCTGGATGATGGCCGCCTTCTGATTGCCCTGTGCACTGAAACGGCGCGCATCGGCCATCAGTTCATCGGCGGGGATCGGCTTGCTGCAGGCGCCGAGCGCCAGCAGCAAAGGCAGGGCGCTCACGGCCTTGCGCAGGGATACTGTTTGAAAACGGGTGTTGGAAAAGCGATTCGGCATGACGGTCTCCATTGCAGGCTGAACTGCCAGCGTAGGTAACCGTCAGGCAAGCTCGTTGATTACCCTCAACGAAGCATGCCGTTTTAAACAGAACTATTGCATGGCGGGGCTGGCGCGCGGCTGGCGCCCCGGCACTGGCGAGGGCAAGCGGCCGCCGCTGCCGATCAGGCCGCGCTGGGCAGCCACGACCACCGCGTGGGTGCGTGCAGTAGCGTCGAGTTTGCTCATCAGTCCTTTCACATGCGTCTTGACAGTACCGACCCCGATGCCCAGCTCCCGGGCAATCGATTTGTTGCAGCAGCCCCGCGCCAGCAACAGGAGAACATCGGTTTCCCTGCCGGTCAGCGACTCCCGGCTCAGGCTGTCTGCAACGCAGCGCGTGACCGCTTCTGCCAGGTAACGCATACCCTGGCTCAACTGCTGCACGGCCCGCACCAGCTCATCGGCCGAGCAGCCCTGCAGCAGATAGCCATGCACGCCGCTGTCCATCGCCGTGCGCACCTGCCATTCCTTGTCGAGCTGGGTCACGATCAACACCCGGGGCGCGGCGCCAAAACGGTCCGGCGACAACTGCCGGGCCAGGATGATACCGCTATCGTAATCGGCAATGACGACGCGGGCGTGCGCCTGGCCGTGTGGATGCCGATCCTGCAGCGTCAGTTGAAACCCGCCACGGCCGGCGAGCAGGGCATGGATGCCGGCCGACATGACGGCATCGGCGTGCATGATATGAACGAAAGGCGGGACGAAAGGCGGGCCGAAAGGTGGCACGAAAGGCGGGAGGGAAGGCTGGTTGGCGTGCATGGTTTCTCCTGTTCCGCAACAGCAACTGGCTGTTGCTTCTCATGCATCCATAATGAAACTGCAATGCGGAGAAGGCAAGTTAATCGATGTTAAAGACGTTAAGCGAGGCGCAAGGCATGTCGAACGGCCAAGCGGCT
>DASVVD010000130.1:0-2305 GCA_036386715.1 Pseudoduganella sp. | reverse complement strand
GGAACAGCAGCGGGCTGCCGCCGCTGTAGCCCAGCGGCTTCCCCATCGACACGATCGCCGGCATGAAGAAGCTGGTGCCCAGCACACGGTCGAGCAGCATCATCACGCCGGACACGAACAGCGCCGGAAAGGCCAGCAAGGCGAGGATCGTGGCGACGAAGATGCCCCACACGGTCAGCGGCATGCGCATCAGCGTCATGCCACGCGTGCGCGCCTGCAGGATCGTCGTCACGTAATTCAGGCCGCCCATCGTGGCGGCGGCGATGAACACCAGCAGCGACACCAGCATGACGACGATGCCGGCCTCGACACCGGGCGTGCCCGGCAGGATCGCCTGCGGCGGATACAGCGTCCAGCCCGCGCCGGTGGGGCCACCCGGCACGAAGAAGCTGCCGATCAGGATCAGCACGGCCAGCAGGTAGAACCAGAAGCTCAGCATGTTCAGGTACGGGAACACCATGTCGCGCGCGCCGACCATGAGCGGGATCAGGTAATTGCCGAAGCCGCCCAGGAAGATCGCCGTCAGCAGGTAGATCACCATGATCATGCCGTGCATCGTGATGAACTGGTAATAGCTGGCCGGATCGATGAACGCGAACTTGCCGGGAAAGCCCAGTTGCAGGCGCATCAGGTCGGACAGCACGATGCCGATCACGCCGACCACCAGCGCCACCAGCGTGTACTGGATGGCGATCACCTTGTGGTCCTGGCTCCAGACGTAGCGGGTCCAGAAGCCGGTTGGACCATGGTCGCCATGCGTGCCGCCATGGCCGCCTTCGCCACCATGGCCGCCTTCGCCGGCGGCATCGTCGCCCTCGTCATGCAGCAGTTCGATCTCTTCGGACATGTGCCCTCCGCAGCCCATCCTGCCAATCACCCGTCGCACCGCCCGGTGCAGCGCCCGGTGCAGCGCTCATTACATCATTCAGTGCACCGTCCTGATGTATTCGACGACGGCCGACAGCTCGGCCTCGGACAACCCGGCCGGCGGCATCACGGGCGGATAGCCGAGCACGACCGCTGCCTGCGGGGCATTGATCGCCTGCCGCAGGTAGGCATCGTCAACCTTCGCCGTGCCGCCGCCTTCCAGTGCCTCGGTGCGGCCGTACAGGCCTTTCCACGACGGCCCCACGCCGCGGCTGCCGTCCACGCTGTGGCAGGCAACGCAGCCCTTTTGCTGCGCCAGCAAGCGGCCCACCTTGCCCGGCTCGGCCGGACTACCCGGCACGCCCGCGGCGCCCGCCCGGCCCGCGGCGCCCGGCGGAGCGCCACCGCCGAACGTGGGCTGCCTTGCCAGCCAGTCGGCATACACGACCGGATCGTCGATGACGACCCAGCTGCGCATGTTCGAATGCCCCACGCCGCACAGCTGGGCACACAGCACCTCGTAGCGCCCGGCCCGCTCGGGCGTGAACCAGAAATGCGTGACCATGCCCGGCACCATGTTCATCCGCGTGCGGAACTGGGGCACGTAGAAGTCGTGCAGCACATCCTGCGCCCGCAGTTGCGCCAGCGCGGGGCGGTTCAGCGGCAGGTGCAGTTCCTGGCCCTGCACGAGCACGTCGTCCTGCCCGTATGCATCCTGCGGATCGATGCCGAACGGGTTTGTGCCGGTGACGAAGCCCGCGGCCGCGGCACCCAGCCTGCCATCGCGCCCGGGCAACCGGTAGTGCCATTGCCATTGCTGGCCCATCACTTCGAATACCTGCGCGCCGGCGGGCGGATCGATCAGCCGCGCGTAGACGGTGAGGCCGGGCGCCAGCAGCCCGATGATGCCGGCCGTGGTGACGCCGATCAGCCACCACTCGAGCCGGCGGCTGCCATGCTCGGCGGAGGCACGGTGGCCGGCCCGGTGCCGGTAGCGCACCAGCGCCCAGGCAACGAACAGGTGCAGCACGACGAAGGCGACACCGGTGATCACGAACGTCAGCCACAGCGCATCGTCCATCGCATGCCAGTTCGATGCGATCGGCAACTGCTGCCACGGGCTGACGAAGTGGAACACCACCGCGCCGGCAGCGATCAACACCAACGCCACTGCCAGTGCGATAGCCATGATGCTGCGCTCAGGCAGGATGGGCAGAACGTTCCAGCCACCAGTAGATCAGGGCCGCCGCCATGCCGAACACGACGTGCCCCAGCAGCGTGTACCAGCCTCGCAACTCGATGAACCATCGCAGCGCGGATGCGATCAACTGGAAATTGAACAGGTACAGGACAACGCCGAATAGCGCGCCGGCCAGCAGTACCATGCCGATGCTGGAATCGAGCTGGAACGGCGCGATCAGCGCGGCCAGCACCATGC
>DASVVD010000129.1:0-10787 GCA_036386715.1 Pseudoduganella sp. | reverse complement strand
TGCCCTTGGCATCGAGCAGCACCATGATGACGGAGCGCCCTTCGATCACGGCCTGCATCATCATGCAGCGGCCCGCCTCATTGATGAAGCCGGTCTTTTGCAGGCCGATCTGCCAGCCCGAGGTGGGCACGACGAGGCCGTTGGTGGTACCGAACTGCACCGGGCGGCCATTGCGCTCGACCATGGCCTTGGCATCGGTGGAGAATTCGCGCAGGATCGGGTGCTCATAGGCAGCCATGGCCAGCTTGGCCAGGTCGCGTGCGCTGGCCACGTTCTGCTTCGACAGGCCGGTGGAATCCGAATAATGCGTCTCGGTCATGCCCAGCCCTTGCGCCTTCGCATTCATCGCGTTCACGAAGGCAGGCAGGCCACCCGGGAAATTGCGCCCCAGCGCGGAGGCGGCGCGGTTTTCCGAGCTCATCAGTGCAATATGCAGCATGTTGCGGCGGGTCAGCTGGTCGCCCACCTTCAGGCGCGAGCTGGAAAACTTGGCGCGGTCGACGTCGTCCTCGGTCACGGTCAGCACCTCGTCGAGATCCTGGCGGGCCTCGACGACCACGAGCGCGGTCATCATCTTCGTGATCGATGCGATCGGCAGCGCCACGCCGGCATTTTTTTCAAACAGCACTTCGGCATTGTTCTGGTCGACCACCAGCGCCACGTTCGATTTCAGGTCGAGCGGATCGCGCGTGAGGTTCAGGCCGGCCATGTCGCCCATCGTCGGACGCGCGGCGACCACCGGTACGGCAGTCGCGGCAGCCAGCACGCGCTGGAACACCACGCGCTTCTTGCCACGCACGGTGACCACGCGGCGCACCACCCTGTCGGGTGCCTCGACCGTCGCCGGGTGGCGCACGCCGGCCCGCTTGACAGTCCGGTTGGCAACAAACTTCCTGGCTGCGCTTTTCTTGACCGCGGTTTTCTTGACCACGCTTTTCTTGACGCCCTCTGCCGCCTGGACGGCGGTGACCGGCACAGTGATGCACAGGGCGGAAATCAAAGCGGCAACGATTACTTTGTACATGAGATATCCCCGGGTGAACGACTGTAACTGGATGAACGATACGTTGCAGTGTAGCAAAACACTGATCGCGCACAACAGAATTTCACATTGTTGAGCATAAAATTTGCGCGCATCGATAGCGCAATCAACAACCCTGATGCGGCCCTGCAACGCAATCGCGGTGGAATCGCAGTGGAATATTACCCTTCGATAAACGTGGCAAAACCTGCCACGGGCTCGCGCTCGGTCACCAGCGAGTTCTCGATCCGTGACGGATCGGCAACCCCCAGCGCCATGCCGCATACCACCATTTCATTGTCAGGCAATGACAGCTCTTCTGCAATGATCGCATGGAATTGTGTGAAGGCTGCCTGCGGGCAGGTATCGAGCCCGCGGCCCCTTGCCGCAATCATGATGTTCTGCAAAAACATGCCATAGTCGAGCCACGACCCCTGCTCCATCACCCGGTCGATCGTGAAGATCAGGCCGACCGGGGCATCGAAGAAATTGAAGTTGCGGGCATGTTGGGCGGCCATGCCTTCCTTGTTGTCGCGTGTCAGCTTCAGCAGCGCGTACAGGTCCCAGCCTACCTTGCGGCGGCGGTCGATATAGGGCGACTTCCACTCGCGCGGATAGTAGGCATATTCTTCCTCGTGCCGGCGATTCTGCGCCGGGTCGCGATACACCCCGGTGATGCGGGCACACAGCCGGTCGCGGGCCGGGCCCGTCAGCACGTACACCTTCCACGGCTGCGTATTGGTGCCCGAAGGCGCGCGGCGCGCCACGTCCAGGATCGCTGCGATGTCTGCGCGCGCAACCGGCGTAGGCAGGAAGGCGCGGATCGACCGGCGCGATGTGATGGCGGCATCGACCGCCTGCTGTGCGGGACTGGAGAGCATCTTTATCCTTTCTTGCGAACCACGAAGAACACACCCGTCACGGCCAGCACCATGCCGGCCACGCCGAGCAGGCTGAAGGCCTCGCCGAACACCAGCCATGCCATCAGTGCCGTGGTGGGTGGCGTGAGGTAGAGCAGGCTGGTGACCTGGGTGGCATCGCTGCGGCGGATCAGCGCGAACAGCAGGAAGACCGCGCCGATCGACAATCCCAGCACCGACCACAGCAGCGCACCGGCGAAGCGTGGCGTCCATTCGACCGCCGCCAGCGCCGGCGTCAGTGCCTCGAATGCCACGGCAAACGGCAGCGTTGCAATGAAACATGCGGTGAACTGGATCGCCGTGCCGGTGCGCAGGTCGAACCGGGGACACCAGTGCTTCTGGTACAGCGTGCCGGCCGTGATCGACAGCAGCGCGCCCAGGCACAGCGCGACAGCCTGCCACGTCAGGCCCGCCAGCGATATCTTCGCATAAACGACCAGTGCCACGCCGCCGATGCCGAACAGCAGTCCCAGCCACTGGCGCGGCGCGACGCGCTCGCCGACCAGCGGCGCCGCGAACGCCGTCAGCACCGGCTGCATGCCCACGATCAGTGCCGACAGCCCGGCCGGCATGCCCAGCTTGATCGCGCACCACACGCCGGCCAGGTAGCCGCCATGCAGCAGCAGGCCGGCCACCGCGATATGCCCGGCCTTGCCTTTCGGCCACGGTGCCTTGACCAGCCAGACCAGCGGTGCCAGCACGGCCACCGCGCAGGCATAGCGCAGCAGCAGGAAAGTCAGCGGCGGCGCATAGGGCAAGCCAAACTTGGCAACGATGAAGCCGGTACTCCACAACAGGACGAAAAACAGCGGAATCGGCGAAATAAATGAGGGCATCTTGCAACTTTAGCACGCCCATGTTGGCGAATCAGACGAACTCATGCTTTGGTGCAACGCACAAATTTCGCTTGACTTAAATCTGTGCAGCCGTAAAATTAGGCATGTTGCGTTGCACAATAGCTGACACAGACTTCAGCAAGCTTTTATTCACGATATTCCATTACTGGAGAACTACATGTTTTCGATTCCTGAGCAATTTTCCAATGCGACCAAGGCGAACTTCGAAAGCCAATTCGCGATTTTCACCTCCCTGACGAACAAGGCGTTCGAAGGCGTTGAGAAGCTTGTCGACCTGAACCTGACCGCCGCCAAAGCTTCGCTGGAAGATAGCGCCGCTGCCGCGAAGCAGCTGCTGGCCGCCAAGGATCCGCAAGAATTCTTCTCGCTGAGCGCTGCCCGCGCCCAGCCTAACGCTGAAAAAGCCATCGCCTACAGCCGTAACCTGGCATCGATCGCATCGAGCACGGCTTCCGAGTTCTCGAAAGCCGCCGAAGCGCAGATCCTGGAAACCAACCGCAAGGTCATCTCGCTGGTTGACGAAGTGAGCAAGAACGCACCAGCCGGCACCGAAAATGCCGTGGCCCTGTTCAAATCGGCCCTGGGCAGCGCCAACGCCGGCTACGAGCAGATCACCCGCACCGCCAAGCAAGCCGCCGAAACGTACGAAGCGAACGTGAACGCCGCCGTGACCCAGTTCACCTCGGCTGTCAAATCCGCTCCGGCCGCCAACGCCGCCGCAGCAGCAGCGTAATACCCCGCGCCGGCCACGCCGGCGCATGAAAGCATCGCTGTATCAGGTCTCCTCGGCATCCGTGGATCCTCTCAGCGGATGTCCTTCTCGGGCCCCGGCATCGTCCGGGGCTTTTTTTATGCGCGCATTTCCTGTCTGCGCCTCTTGCATCGGCAAATTGCCCGGCAAAGAATCAGGGGCCGACCGGAACGTCAGACAGCCTGCTTTCCAGGAAATTTCCTGAAAAACAGGGTCTGTCCCTGATTTTTATTCTTCCGACGTTATTCGCCGAGGTAGGCAGCTTTCACGCGCGGGTCGTGCAGCATGTCGCCGGCGTTGCCGGTCATGGTGATGGCACCGGAGTCCATCACGTAGCCGCGGTCCGCGGCCTGCAGCGCCAGCTTGGCGTTCTGCTCCACCAGCAGGATCGTGATGCCCTGCTTCGATACGTCGCGGATCACCTCGAAGATCTTGTCGACCATGATCGGCGACAGCCCCATCGACGGTTCGTCGAGCAGCAGCAGGTGCGGGTGGCACATCAGCGCGCGCGCCATCGCCAGCATCTGCTGCTCGCCGCCGGAGAGCGTGCCGGCCAGTTGTGCCGAGCGCTCCTTCAGGCGCGGGAAGATGTCGAACCACCTGGCGATGTCGGCCTCGATGCCGGCCTTGTCGTCGCGCGTGTAGGCACCCATCATCAGGTTTTCCAGGATTGTCATGCGCGTGAACACGCCGCGCCCTTCCGGCACCATCGCCAGCTTCTTCTCGACCAGGTGGAAGCTCTGCATGCCCTTCAGCGGCTGGCCCAGGTAGGAGATCGTGCCTTCGGTCTTGCAGGCCGGCAGCGTGCCGGTAATGGCCTTGAGCGTGGTGGTCTTGCCGGCGCCGTTGGCGCCGATCAGCGTTACCAGCTCGCCTTCGTTGACTTCCAGGTCGATGCCCTTGACGGCCTTGATGCCGCCGTAGGCGACTTTCAAGCCGGAAATCTTCAGGACATTGGCAGTTGCGCCGTCAGTTGCCGCCATCAGTGCGACCCTCCCAGATAGGCGTCGATGACAGCCTGGTTGCTTTGGATTTCATGCGGCAGGCCTTCGGCGATCAGCTTGCCGTATTCGAGCACGCTGATGCGGTCGCACAGGCCCATCATCAGCTTCACGTCGTGCTCGATCAGCAGCACGGTCTTGCCTTCGGCCTTGATCTTCACCAGCAGCTCGCGCAATGCCAGCTTTTCGGTGGCGTTCATGCCGGCGGCAGGTTCGTCCAGCGCCAGCAGCTGCGGATCGGTGGCCAGCGCGCGGGCGATTTCAAGCCGGCGCTGGTCGCCGTACGACAGGTATTTCGACGTGCGGCTGGCGAACTGGCCGATGCCCACGAAGTCGAGCAGTTCCTGGGCGCGGAGGCGGATCGCTTTTTCCTCGTCGCGTGCCGCCTTGTGGCGGAAGATCGCGCCGAACACGCCCTGGTGCGTGCGCACGTGGCGCCCCACCATCACGTTTTCCAGCGCCGTCATCTCGCCGAACAGGCGGATGTTCTGGAACGTGCGGGCAATGCCCGCCCTGGCCACCGCGTGCGGTGCCGACGGCGAATACGGCTTGCCGGCCAGTTCGAAGGTGCCGGTATCGGGCTGGTACAACCCGGTGATCACGTTGAAGAACGTGGTTTTACCCGCGCCGTTCGGACCGATCAGGCCGTAGATCTGGCCGCGCTGGATATTGATGCGCACGTCGGTGAGTGCCTGCAGGCCGCCGAAACGCTTGTTGACGCCCTGGATGTTCAGAATGACTTGTTCGCTCATCGTGCTTCCTTACGCCGCCACCACGCCGGACGACTGTCCCTTGGTATCCGAATCGCCGTCCGGGCGATCCTCGTGCTTCGGCGAAGGCCAGAGGCCTGCCGGGCGGTACAGCATGATCGTCACCAGCGCCAGGCCGTACAGCAGCTGGCGCAGCACTTCGGCCTCGATCAGCACCTTGCCGAACAGCTGCATCTGCACCGGTTCGACCACGTGGCGCAGCACTTCCGGCAGGGCCGCGAGCAGCAGGCCGCCCAGTACCACGCCGGGGATGTGGCCGATACCGCCCAGCACCACCATGGCCAGCACGGCGATCGATTCGGTCAGCGAGAACGATTCCGGCGACACGAAGCCCTGGAACGACGCGAACATGGCGCCGGCCACGCCGCCGAACGTGGCACCCATCGAGAACGCCAGCAGCTTCACGTTGCGGGTATTGATGCCCATGGCCTTGGCCGCGATCTCGTCTTCGCGGATCGCCACCCAGGCGCGGCCCAGCCGCGAGTGCTGCAGGCGCGACGTGATGAAGATCGTCGCGATGCACAGCAGCAGGAACAGGTAATAGTAGGCGTTCACGGACGGCGTCTGCCAGCCGCCGACCGACACCATCGCGCCCGACCCCTGCTCGCCGGCCAGGTCGACGCCGAACACCTTGATCGAATCGATCAGGTTGATGCCCTGCGGGCCGTTGGTGACGTTGATCGGGTCGTTCAGGTTGTTCATGAAGATGCGGATGATCTCGCCGAAGCCCAGCGTGACGATGGCCAGGTAGTCGCCGCGCAGCTTCAGCGTGGGCGCACCGAGGATCGCGCCGAACACGCCGGCCAGCGCCGCCGCGAACGGCACGATGAACCACACGGACAGGTGGATGCCGTTGGTGCGGATCTCCTCGCCCATGATCGCCACGAGCGTTTCGCCGAACGCCGGGTGCAGCATGATCACCGATTCCAGCAGCGCGGCGAATTGCGGCGAGGCCAGCAGGCCGGTCATGTAGGCGCCCAGCGCGTAGAACGCGATGTAGCCCAGGTCGAGCAGGCCGGCGAAGCCGACCACCACGTTCAGCCCCAGCGCCAGCATGATGTACAGCAGTGCCAGGTCGGCGATGCGCACCCACGAGTTGCCGAAGTTCTGTGCCACGAACGGGAACACCAGCATCACCGCCAGCAGCAGCGCCATGCTGGTCCAGGCTTTCTTCGGATCGCGCGAGGTGTCGAAATTGAACAGTGCCATGTCGATCTCCTCAGGCGCGGTCGGCCACGCGTTCGCCCATGATGCCGGACGGGCGCACCGTCAGCACCAGGATCAGCACGATGAACGCGAAGATGTCCTGGTAGTGGCTGCCGAGGAAGCCGCCGGTCAGGTCGCCGATATAGCCGGCACCCAGGCTTTCGATAATGCCGAGCACGATGCCACCGATCATCGCGCCATAGATATTGCCGATGCCGCCCAGCACCGCGGCGCAGAACGCCTTCAGGCCGGGAATCGTGCCCATCGCGAACTGGATCGATGCGTAGTTGGCGCCCCACATCACGCCGGCCACGGCGGCCAGCGCGGCGCCGATGGCGAACGTGTAGACGATCACGCGGTTCGAATCCACGCCCATCAGCCCGGCCACGCGCGGGTTCTCTGCCACGGCGCGCATGGCCCGGCCCATCTTGGTCTTTTCGACCAGCAGCACCAGGCCGCACATCGACAGCGCGGCCAGCGCCAGCAGCAGCACCTGCGTAACGCTGATGACGGCGCCGCCCACGGCGATCGGATCGCTCGGCAGCAGTTGCGGGAACGGCAGCGGGTTGCGGCCCCAGATCATCATGGCGAACGTCTGCAGCAGGATCGACATGCCGATCGCGGTGATCAGCGGGGCCAGGCGCGGCGCATTGCGCAGCCGCCGGTAGGCGATGCGCTCGATCAGCACGTTGACGATGATGCAGCCGGGGATGGCGCCGAGGATCGCGATGCCGAGTTGCAGCCAGCCGTTCATTTCGGGGAAATGCGCGCCGAGCAGGCTGAGGATCGTCAGGCCGATCATCGCGCCGATCATCAGCACGTCGCCATGGGCGAAGTTGATCAGGTTCAGCACGCCGTAGACCATCGTGTAGCCGAGTGCGACCAGTGCATACATGCTGCCCAGCACCAGCCCGTTGATAATTTGTTGGATGAAGGTGTCCATCACTCCCCTTGTTTCGATCCTGTCTGACCGATCACCGCGCCGGCCGTGTCGTGCCGGCCCTCGTGTAACAAAAACGGCACCCGGGGGATAGCCCCGCAGTGCCGCCGCATGATGCCCGCCATGGGCATCGCCGTCTGTCCGCCGCCATCATGGATGCACGCCAGTTGCCGCGGTTGCGTACCCTGCAACGGCAACGGGCGCATCCTACTACTTCCGGGCGCGTCCTGAAAGCCGATCAAAAGAAGTCTGATCGGCAATTTTGCTGTTTTTACCGAAAACGCCCGCCATCATAGCGATTCCCGTCAAAAACTTCGCGCGGAATAATCGTGGCGATGCTGAACAATATTCTGTTTATAACACAGCGAATCAGGCCAGGCCTTTCGGCAGCGGGAACGTGACGTTTTCCTCCACGCCCTCGAGCGGGCGCACGCTCCTTGCGCCGAGTTCCTTCAGCCGGTCGATGACGGCCTGTACCAGTACCTCGGGCGCCGAGGCGCCGGCGGTGACGCCGATGCGCTGGTGGCCTTCGAGCCAGGCCGGATCGATCTGCTCGGCGCGGTCGACCATGTACGCCGGCGTGCCCATCTTGCGGGCCACCTCGCGCAGGCGGTTCGAGTTCGAGCTGTTGGGGCTGCCGACGACGACGACCACTTCCACCTGGGGCGCCATGAACTTCACCGCTTCCTGGCGGTTGGTGGTGGCGTAGCAGATATCGCCCTTCTTCGGTTCCTGGATCGCCGGGAAGCGCGCCTTCAGCGCTTCGATGATCTCGGCGGTGTCGTCCACCGACAGCGTGGTCTGCGACACGTAGGCCAGGTGCCCGGGATTCTTCACCTGCAGCGTTGCCACGTCGTCGATGGTTTCCACCAGGTGCATGCCCTCTTCGGCCTGGCCCATGGTGCCTTCCACTTCGGGGTGGCCGTCATGGCCGATCATGATGATCTCGTAGCCGGTCTTGCGCATCTTCGCCACTTCCACGTGCACTTTCGTGACCAGCGGGCAAGTGGCATCGAAGATCGACAGGCCGCGCGCTTCCGCCTCGGCGCGTACCGCCTTCGACACGCCGTGGGCGGAAAACACCAGCGTATTGCCGGCTGGCACATCGTCGAGGTCTTCGATGAAGATCGCGCCCTTGGCGCGCAGGTCTTCGACGACATAGGCGTTGTGCACGATTTCATGGCGCACGTAGATGGGTGCGCCGAACTGCTGCAGCGCGCGCTCGACGATCTCGATCGCGCGGTCCACACCGGCGCAGAAGCCGCGCGGCTGGGCCAGGAGGATTTCCTTGTCCATGTTCATTCCGGTATTCATTCGGTCACAGCACCGAGATCAGGTTCACTTCGAAGCGCACCGGCTGGCCGGCCAGCGGGTGGTTGAAGTCGAAAATGGCGGCATCGTCCTGCAGTTCGCGCAGGATGCCGGAAAAACGGCCGCCGCCCGGGGCAGCGAAGTCGACCAGGTCGCCCACGCGGTAATCCGTGCCGGGCACCGAGTTCTGGTCCAGCGTGGCGCGCGTGACGGGGCGCACCAGCTCCGGGTTGCGCGGGCCGAAGGCAACACCCGGCTCCAGGTCGAAGGTCTTGTGCGTGCCTTCCGGCAGGCCGAGCAGCAATTCTTCCAGCACCGGCGCCAGCTGGCCGGAGCCGAGCATCAGCGTGGCCGGGTTGCCGTCGAAGGTAGAGACGATATCGGTACCGTCCAGCTGGGCCAGGCGGTAATGCAGGGTGAGATAGGCGGAAGGCGTGACGACGTTCGACATGATGGGAGCGGAAACGGAGCAAACCGGTATTGTAAGCCAGCTTGCCCGCCGCCGTACGGGCTACTGTGGCCGAGTTCGTGTCATGGTGCCTGGCCCCTTGACACGAACTCGGCCGCGGGCCGGATCGCTGGCGCCTTCGCCATATCTTCTTCGCCATATCAGTATGGCCGCGCACGCCCGCTCCGATAATGGGCTTTCCGATCAAGCCACGAAAGGCACGCATGAGCATCTCGAACTGGCCGGCGCACCAGCGCCCGCGCGAACGGCTGATCCGCGAAGGCGCGCAGGCGCTGTCGGACGCGGAACTGCTGGCCGTTTTCCTGCGCGTCGGCGTGCGCGGCAAGAACGCCGTCGAACTGGCGGGCGAACTGGTACGGCATTTCGGTTCGCTGCAGGCATTATTGCGCGCCAACCTGGAGGAATTCACGCGCGTGCGCGGGCTGGGACCGGCCAAGTATGCGCAGCTGAACGCCGTCATCGAACTGGCGCGGCGGGCCATCAGCGATGAAATGCTGTCCGGCGAATCGATCTGCTCGCCGCAGGCTGCCAAGCAGTACCTGCGGCTGGCAATGGCAGGCCGGCCCTATGAATCGTTCCACGTGCTGTTCCTGGACGTGCGCAACCGGCTGATCGCGGCGCGCGAGCTGTTCCGCGGCACGCTGACACACACCAGCGTCTACCCGCGCGAGGTAGTGCGCGAGGCTTTGTCCCGCAACGCCGCCAGCGTGATGCTGGCACACAACCATCCATCGGGCACGCCGGAGCCCAGCGAAGCCGACCTGCTGCTCACGCGCTCCCTGGTGCAGGCGCTGGCGCTAGTCGATATCCGCATCCTCGATCACTTTGTTGTGGCGGGGCATCGCGTACATTCTTTCGCGGAAAACGGCCAGATGTAACAATTGCCGCCCGCTCACTGCCGCGTTTACCGTTAGATATCAATGACTTCGGTGCAGGAAGGCAGATCTGGAACTCTCAGCTCCCGATAATGTTAAATTTTACGCTAACCTCATGACACAATTGTTTTTCCCAAGTGATTGAAAAAGCTCAGTTTTTTAGATACACTGCTGTTTTTCCGAATTCGGAAGTAATTTTAAGGAGTGCAACATGGCACGTGTTTGCCAAGTCACTGGGAAGAAGCCGATGGTCGGCAACAACGTCTCCCATGCAAACAACAAGACGAAGCGCCGTTTCCTGCCGAACCTGCAGAACCGCCGCATCTTCGTTGAATCTGAAAACCGCTGGGTCTCCCTGCGTCTGTCCAACGCGGGTCTGCGCGTGATCGACAAGGTCGGCATCGATGCCGTCCTGACCGACATGCGTGCGCGTGGCGAAAAAGTCTAATAGGGAGCTATCATGGCAAAAACTGGCCGCGACAAAATCAAGCTGGAATCGACCGCTGGCACGGGTCACTTCTACACCACGACCAAGAACAAGCGCACGATGCCGGCGAAAATGGAAATCACCAAATTCGACCCGAAGGCACGCAAGCACGTGATCTACAAGGAAACCAAGATCAAGTAATCGATCTTCGTTCCGCGAAAAAGCCGCCCGTCCAGACT
>DASVVD010000128.1:0-5918 GCA_036386715.1 Pseudoduganella sp. | reverse complement strand
TTTGCCTACTGCCATGAGTCCTTACTCCTTCTGCGCGAATGGCGGTTCACCAGGGTGAACCGCCGTGCCGCTTAAAATGCGCCGGATTTCTTGAAATCAGCGATGGCCGCGGACAGCGTTGCTTCGCTATCCTTGTCCAGTTGCTTGCTTTCTTCGATCTTCGACAGCAGGGCAGCGTTCTTGGTCTTCAGGTACGCATGCAGGCCCGCTTCGAACGGCAGCACTTGCTTGACGGTGATATCGTCCAGGAAGCCCTTGTTCACGGCGAACAGCGATGCGGCCATCAGCGAGATCGACAGCGGCGAGTATTGCTGCTGCTTCAGCAGTTCCGTCACGCGGGCACCGCGGTCCAGCTGCTTGCGGGTCGATTCGTCCAGGTCGGAAGCGAACTGCGCGAACGCAGCCAGTTCACGGTACTGCGCCAGGTCGGTACGGATACCGCCGGACAGGCCCTTGATGACCTTGGTCTGGGCAGCGCCACCGACGCGCGACACCGAGATACCGGCGTTGATCGCGGGACGGATACCGGCGTTGAACAGAGACGTTTCCAGGAAGATCTGGCCGTCGGTAATCGAGATCACGTTGGTCGGCACGAAGGCGGACACGTCGCCGGCCTGCGTTTCGATGATCGGCAGCGCGGTCAGCGAACCGGTCTTGCCGGTCACGGCGCCGTTGGTGAAGGCGGACACGTAGTCGGCGTTCACGCGGGCTGCGCGTTCCAGCAGGCGGCTGTGCAGGTAGAACACGTCGCCAGGGTAGGCTTCACGGCCTGGTGGACGGCGCAGCAGCAGCGAAATCTGGCGGTAGGCAACGGCCTGGCGCGACAGATCGTCGTACACGATCAGTGCGTCTTCGCCGCGGTCGCGGAAGTATTCGCCCATCGTGCAGCCCGAGTAGGCCGAGATGTATTGCATCGCTGCCGATTCGGCAGCCGAGGCGGCGACCACGATCGTGTATTCCATCGCGCCGTGCTGTTCCAGCGAACGCACGATGTTCTTGATCGTCGATGCCTTCTGGCCGATGGCGACGTAGATACACGTCATGCCCTGGCCCTTCTGGTTGATGATCGCATCGACTGCCACAGCCGATTTGCCGGTCTGGCGGTCACCAATGATCAGCTCGCGCTGGCCACGGCCGACCGGTACCATCGCGTCGATCGACTTCAGGCCGGTCTGCATTGGCTGCGACACGGATTCACGGGCGATCACGCCCGGAGCGATCTTTTCGATCGGCGAGGTCAGCTTCGCTTCGACCGGGCCTTTGCCGTCGATCGGCTGGCCCAGCGCGTTGACCACGCGGCCGCGCAGTTCAGGACCGACCGGCACTTCCAGGATGCGGCGGGTGCACTTGACGGTGTCGCCTTCCGAGATGTGCTCGTAAGCACCCAGGATCACGGCGCCGACGGAGTCGCGCTCCAGGTTCATGGCCAGGCCGAACGTGTTGCCCGGGAATTCGAGCATCTCGCCTTGCATCACTTCGGACAGACCGTGGATGCGGCAGATACCGTCGGCAACCGAGATGACGGTGCCTTGATTGCGCACTTCAGCGCCGCTGTCAATGCCTTGGATCCGGCTCTTGATCAGCTCGCTGATTTCAGATGGGTTGAGTTGCATGGTAACTCCTAATTGTGTTCTCTCAGCTTGCGCGAGGGTATAAGGGTCTGCCGCAGGTGGACGCAGTACTGCCCGCTTACGACGTCAGCGCGACGCGCATCTGTTCGAGACGGGCGCGGACCGAAGTGTCCAGCACTTCGTCACCGACCACCACGCGCACGCCGCCGATCAGCGATGGATCGACCGTGACTTGCGGGTTCAGCTTGCGGCCGAATTTCTTTTCCAGCGTGCCGATCAGGGCAGCAACTTGGCTGTCGTCCAGATCGAATGCGCTCGTGATGTCGGCATCCGCCGCACCTTCCACGCCGTTTTTCAGGTCGTGGAACTGGGCGCCGATTTGCGGCAGCAATGCGAGGCGGCCGTTTTCGATCAGCGTCGAGAGAAAGTTGTTCGCTTCCGCGGTCAGCGGCGATTTCAGCAGGGAGGTGACGGTGGCCAGCACGTCGCTGTCCGACACCTTCGGGTTGCGGGCATATGCCAGCACCTCTTCGTGCGAACCGATCTGGGCCAGTTCGGACACCAGATCGGACCACTGCGCGAGGTTGCCAGCCTGGGCTACGCGGAAGAGGGCTTCCGCGTAAGGACGAGCGACGGTTGCGAGTTCAGCCATGATTACAGCTCGGTCGCAAGGCGATTCAGCAGGTCGGCGTGGGCCGACGCGTTGACTTCGCGCTTCAGGATTTGCTCGGCGCCCTTGACTGCCAGGTCCGCCACCTGGGCACGCAGTTGCTCGCGTGCCTGGGTAACCTGCTGGTCGGCTTCGGCACGGGCGGTCGCGATGATGCGATCCGCTTCAGCCTTGGCGTTGGCCTTGATTTCTTCAGCGATCAGCTGAGCGCGCTTTTCAGCGTCCGCTACGCGCGACGCAGCTTCGTCACGCGCGGAGGTCAGGGCTTCCGTGGCGCGCTTTTCAGCAGCCGCCATCGAAGCCTGGCCCTGGTCGGCCGCAGCCAGACCGTCCGCGATACGCTTGGCACGCTCATCCAGCGCACTGTTCAGCGCCGGGAATACGAATTTCATCGAGAACCAGACGAGCACCGCGAAGGTGATCATCTGACCGATGAGAGACATATTGATGTTCATACCTTGCTCCTAAAAAGTTTCCCCGGTTGGAGCGTGGTTTACTGTGCTGCTGCGTTGGCCAGAGCCGTCAGGAACGGGTTGTTGAACGTGAACAGCAGAGCAACGCCGACGCCGATCATCGAGATCGCATCCAGCAGACCAGCGATAACGAACAGCTTGGTTTGCAGTTGCGGCATCAGTTCAGGCTGACGTGCCGACGCTTCCAGGAACTTGCCACCCAGGATTGCAAAGCCCAGAGCGGTGCCGATGGCAGCCAGGCCGATGATGATGGCGACGGCCAGAACGGTGTTGCTTTGGATTTGGGCGATCAGTTGAGCTTGCATTTCAGATTTCTCCTAAGATTTAAAAAAACACAGATACCAGATTTAAAAACTCTTTTTTACAGCGAACCGCTTGGAGCCTCGACAGACCGAGGCCGGTCCACCGAGATTCCTTGTTAGTGTTTCTCGACCGCTAGGCTGAGGTACACAACTGTCAGGGCCATGAACACAAAGGCCTGCAGCGTCACAATCAGGATGTGGAAGATTGCCCATGGACCACCCAGCAGCCACTGTGCCCACCATGGCAGCAGCGCGATCAGGATGAAAATCAGTTCGCCGGCATACATGTTGCCGAACAGTCGCAGCGACAGCGAAATTGGCTTGGCAATCAGTTCGATCATCTGGAAGACGAAGTTCACCGGTGCCAGCAGGATCGCGGCGAAACCATGCGCGTGGAACGGCGCGGTGAACAGTTCCTTGCCCCAGCCGCCGATGCCCTTGGCCTTGACCGAGAAGCCGATAATGCACAGCAGGACGCCGAACGACATGCCGAACGTGTGGTTCACGTCGGCGGTCGGCACCACGCGCAGCTTGTACACGCCGAAGAATTCCAGCACGCGTGGCAGCAGGTCGACCGGCAGGAAGTCCATTGCGTTCATCAGCCAGACCCAGACGAAAATCGTGACGGCCAGCGGGGCGATCACGGCGCTTTTCGCATGGAAGGCGCTGTTGACCGTATCGTTGACCAGTTCCATGACCCATTCGACGAAGTTCTGCAGCTTGCCCGGCACGCCAGGCGTGGCGCGCTTGGCGGCCATCGAGAACACGCCCAGGAATACCAGGCCGAGGACAGCGGAGACCCAGAACGTGTCCAGGTTAAAGGTGCCGTCGGCGGATTGAAGATGCGATAGGTGGTGCTGGATATACTCGGTGGCGTTTGCCGGGCCTGCGTGGCCCCCCGCGTGTTCAGTCGTCATAGTAAAGTTGATATTGAATTTAGAAACTTTGGCCGCACCATTCGATTCTCGGATGGTAAAAACGGCAATTAACCTGCGCGGCGATCAACCTGCAATCAATGAGAACCAATATGCCAAGGTCGTCACCGCAAAACCCAAGATCAGCCATAACCAGGCCGCCGATGGAAACAGCACCAGCGTCGTTATGAACAGAACTGCTGTAATGAATACTTTCACCATCTCGGCGCGGAAATGCCGCCGGAAGACGGCTTTGGCGTCGCCGCTGCCGCGGGCCACGATCAGCGCGTAGACCAGGCTGCCAGCCACCGCGATCCCGCCGCCCATGGCGGCGGACCAGCCTTTTTCCATCCCGGCGAAAAGCGCAACGAGGGCGGAAAACAGGACGGCGATAGTCAGTTGTAAAGCAACGATACGAAAGACTGGCCGGGCGATACCTGCTGCAGAATCACTCACTTGCCAACTTTCTTAACGGAGCTTTAAGACCCAAAGACACGGGATTATAGGGCTGTTACGATTGCCACGTCAAACATGCTGCACCGCAACAGAGCGACTTAAGGCAACATTGCAACAAATTTAGCAACATCTTTATGCATTTCGCACCACAACGGTGCAACCCTCCCCTGCAGAGCAAACTTAAATGTCACTTAAACATTGTCGATGGTGATAACTCACGCTTCGCGTGTGACAGTTCGATCATTTTTCTGCGCTTTTCGTGCCCTGTTCGCCGGTCTTTTCGATCACCGGGACCGATATCGGGACAGCTGCCGGCCGCTACAATAGACGGTCCGGCAACCTTTGCGACTATTTTTCAGAGCGTCTGGCTGGCGCGCAGGCGTGCCAGCACGCCGTCGAGGATGTCGAGATCGGCGAAGTCGATGATCATCTGGCCTTTGCCTTTGGTGCCGATGCGGAAGGTGACCGGGGTCGCCAGGCGGTCGGACAGTTCTTCTTCCAGGCGCCTGATATCGCCGGACTTTTCCCGCGCCTTCGATTCCACCGGCGCGTCGTGCTCTTCCTGGGTGCGGGTAACGAGCTTTTCGGTTTCGCGGACCGACAGCCGTTTTGCCACGACCAGGTTCGCCAGCGTGATCTGCGTGGCGGCATCGACCGCCAGCAATGCGCGGGCGTGACCCATGTCGATATCGCCGGCCATCAGCATGGTCTGGACCGGCGCCGCCAAGTTCAGCAGGCGCAGCAGGTTCGACACGGCGGAGCGCGAACGCCCGACAGCATTCGCGGCCTGTTCGTGCGTATAGGCGAAATCGGTGATCAGTCGATGGATGCCCTGGGCTTCCTCGAGCGGATTCAGGTCTTCGCGCTGGATGTTCTCGATCAGCGCCATGGCCGCGGCCGTGGTGTCGTCCACTTCGCGCACCAGCACGGGGACGGTGTCCAGTCCGGCTATTTGTGCGGCGCGGAAACGGCGCTCGCCGGCAATGATTTCATATTGTTTGCCACCCGTCCCGCTGTCGACCGGGCGCACGAGGATCGGCTGCATGATGCCCTGCGCCTTGATCGATGCGGCAAGTTCGTTCAGGCTGCCTTCGTCCATGCGCGTGCGTGGCTGGTATTTGCCAGGTTGCAACTGCCCGATCGGCAGTTCGGACGGTGCGCCCTGTTCCGTCGCGGCATTGTCGTCGCCACCCAGCAGCGCGTCGAGGCCGCGTCCGAGGCCTTTGAGTTTTTTGGTTGCCATATAGTCAGCTTCTGCAGCACCGGTGCCAGCCACTCCTGTCGGGGCCATGCCGCGACAGGGGGACCTGCTACCGGTTTGTGTTTGCGTTCCCGTGACGGGAATCGGGAGAGGCAGCCAGGGAACCGCTGATCCGTTCAGATCCACGCTTCCCGATGTTGCCCGGAGCTTACATCGTCTTGATCCGCTCCACCATTTCCGCGCCGAAGGCGATGTAGGCCTGCGCCCCCTTGGAAGACGGGTCGAACGACACCCCGGGCATGCCATAGGAAGGCGCTTCGGCCAGCCGCAC
>DASVVD010000127.1:0-2816 GCA_036386715.1 Pseudoduganella sp. | reverse complement strand
CTACCGTCAGCACATGGTTGCCGCCGACCGGCGCCCCGCGACCGTCAATCGCCGGCTCGAAGCCTTGCGTCGGCTATGTCGATGGGCGCACAGCACCGGCGCTCTTGCTGCCGACGCCGTGCGAGGTGTCCGGCCCATGCGCACCAGACGCAACCAGCAGCCCGTGGGTCTGACCGATGGCGAGGTCCAAGCGCTGTTGCGGGCCGCCGGCGCCTCCTCGCACGGCTTGGCCGTCCGGAACTATGCCCTGGTCCAGCTCATGCTGCAGGCGGGACTACGCGTCGGCGAAATCGCCACGCTGCGGATGGCCGACATCACCATAAGCGACCGCTCCGGTAGCATTCGCATCCGTCACGGCAAGGGACTCAAGGCGCGCGAAATACCTTTGAACGCAACCGCACGCCGCGCCCTCAAGCAATTTCTCGAAGGTCGTCCAACGCTACGCCAGAAACCGGAGGCGCCGCTGTTCGTCAGTAGCCGCGAAACAGCGATGCCGGTGCGCACGATCCAGGCCGTCATCGCCAGCCTCGCCCGGCGTGCCCGCCTGAAGCGGGTGGCGGTCTCGGCGCACACCCTGCGCCATACCTTTGCGCTCGGCTATCTGCGCGACAATCCCGGCAAGCTGGTCGAACTCGCCAGCCTGCTCGGCCATGATTCGCTCGACACGACAGCCGTCTATACGCGACCCTCGCGTGACGATCTCGCAGCTGACCTGGAGCGTTCGCATCTCAATGTCGGCGGATGACCCCTCAGCCGCAACCACGCAAACCCGGCGACGGATGGCGGTGCCGGCCGATCCGAGCGAGGACGAACTGGCACAGCACTGGAGTCTGACGCCGGCTGACCTGGCGGTGATCGCCGAGTGCCGCGGCGCCGACCATCATCGCCGTTTTGCCCTGCAACTCTGCATGCTGCGCGTCCACGGCTACTTTCTCGATGACTACCGGCACGCGCCTATCAAGATCGTCAACCATTTGTCCCGCCAACTCGGGCTGCCGCCGGTTTTGTTCCTTGATCGGCCAGGCCGCGCCCAGACGGAGCGGGCGCAGTCTCTGCGCATCCGTCGTCATCTTGGTATCCGGGACTTCGATCGTCAGGCCGCGGCCGATCTGCGCGACTGGCTACGCCCTGGCGCCATCGAGGGGAGGACCGTCGCCGAACTTATGGCACGCGCCGAGGACAGGCTGCGCGAGTGGCGTGTCATGCTGCCAGCCGCCAGCACGCTTGAGCGGTTGGTCACGGCCGAGGTGACGCAGGCCACGGCTGATCTGTATGCCAAGATTTCGAGCCGGTTGCCGCCAGCCTTGCGCGAGGCGATCGACTTGCTCGTCGACGTGCCGAAGGGCGATGCACGTTCAAGCCTGTTTCGGCTCAAGGAGTATCCGAAATCAGCCAGTGCTGGCGTCATCAAGGGTGACATCGTCCGCCTGCGCCTGATCGAGCAGTTGCTCGACACCGGCGCCGGCCTCGATGACGTCGATCCCGAAATCATTCGGCAGCTGGGCCAGCTCGGGCGCCGCTACGATGCCGGTGATCTCCGCCGCTTCGCCAAGCCGAAGCGCGACGCGCTGGTTGCCTGCTACCTGGCCGAGGCGCGAAAGACACTGCTCGACCAGATCGTCGAGATGAACGATCTGTTCCTCACTGGCATGAACCGCCGGTCACGCAATTCGGTTGAAAATCAGCGCAAGAGCCTGCGCCGTCGCGCCCGCGACGGATTGCACTGCCTGCTTGGCACCGTCGACGCGCTGGTCGCGGCCGAAGGCGCGCAAACTGTCACCGACTTCCGCGATATGCTGGGCACGCCCGCGTTGATCGAAGCGGCCATTGCGTGCCGCGCCTATGAGCGGCTGGAAGAGCGCGGTCACCTCGATGCCATGCTCGCGCGCTACAGCACGCTGCGCCAATACCTGCCCGCCTTCTTTGCCCTGCCATTCCAGGCCGCCGCCGGCAGCGAGACAATACTTAAGGCCATCGAAATTGTGCGTGCCCTGGATGCTCGCACCCGAGGCACGCTGACGACGGATGATCCGCACAGCTTCGTGCAGGCGGACTGGCGTCCCCATTTGATCAGCGGCGGCAAACTGGACCGCGCCATCTGGGAAATCGCCCTCGCCTTCGCGGTACGCGACGCCCTGCGTGCCGGCAGCCTATTCCTGGTGCAAAGCCGCAATCACGTCTCGTTCTGGAACCTGGTCTATGATGACCGGAAATGGCAGCAGACCCGCGAACAGGCCTACCAACGCCTCGATCTGCCGACCGACGGACAGGCGTTCCTCGCCAAGTTGACCGCAGATTTCGAGCGGGCCGTACGCGCCGCGGAACAGGGGCTGCCGGGAAACCGCTTCGCGTCGGTCAAAGAGGGCCGGCTTAAACTCAAAAAACGCGACGCCATGGCGATCCCACGCGCGCTGCGTGAGCTGCGCGCCACGATTGGCGCCAGCCTGCCGCGTGTCCGCATTGAGGATTTGCTGCAGGACGTCGATGAATGGCGCCGCTTCACCAACGCCTTCCAGCCGCTCGGCGGCTATCAACCCCGTGGCGCCGACCTGCACCGCTCACTGCTCGCTACCCTGATCGCGCATGGCACTAATCTCGGCCTCGCCGCCATGAGCCAAAGCGTCGACACGCTCACCGCCGACGCCCTCCAGGACACCAGCCGATGGTTCCTGCGCGACGCCACGATCAAAGCGGCCAACACCATTCTGGTCGATCACCATCACGGCCTGAAGCTCAGCGGCATCTGGGGCGACGGAAGCCGCTCCTCCTCCGACGGCCAGCGCTTCATGGTCGAGTGGAACAGTCTGCTCGGCAGC
>DASVVD010000126.1:0-1825 GCA_036386715.1 Pseudoduganella sp. | reverse complement strand
CGAACCCCAGCCGGCGGGGTGTGGCGTTGTTGCCAGGTGGCCGTCCGGCTGCACGCGCAGCGTTTCGCGCTCGATGCCCCGCAAGCCGCCGCGCAGCACGTCGCGGTGCTGTTCGTCGGCCAGCAGGGCCAGGCGGCGCGTCAATAGGTTGGACAATTGGCTTTCCTTTCTTGTGCATCAGACCAAAAGATTGGTGCGAGAGTAACCGAAATCATAAAAGTACGTACGCGGTGGCCCAAAAACGCTGTTGCAGGAGATAACCACCTGATCGCTGATTCTAGCAAAGCGATACCGCCTGTTCGGGGCGCTGGCTAACTCACGATCCGGCACGGCCACCGGTGACCCGGGCGATGCCGGCCAGGTCGTGCCAGCTTTGCACAGCGGCATAACTTCGCCCGGCCAGCAGCGCCTGCACGGCGGCGGACTGGTCGTAGCCATGCTCCATCAGCAGCCAGCCGTCCGGCACCAGGTGCGCCGGCGCCCCTGCAACGATGGTACGCAGGGCCGACAGGCCATCGGCATGATCGGTCAGCGCGCCGGGCGGTTCGAAGCGCAGGTCGCCTTCGGACAGGTGGCGGTCGCCCGCCGCGATGTATGGCGGGTTGGAGACGACCAGGTCGAACGTTTCACCGGCCACGCCGGCAAACCAGTCGCTGAGCAGGAAGCGCACCGATACGCCGTTCAGTTCGGCATTGCGGCCGGCGATGGCGAGGGCCGCAGGGCTGACGTCGAGCGCCGTCACCCGTGCATCGGGCCGCGCATGGGCGATGGCGATGGCGATCGCGCCGCTGCCGGTGCCCATGTCGAGCACGCGGGCGCGCGGCGGCAGGCGCTCCAGCGTCAGTTCGACCAGCAGTTCGGTCTCGGGCCGGGGAATCAGCACGCCGGGGCCGACCTTGAAGTCGAGCCCGTAGAACTCGCGCTGGCCGACGAGGTAGGCGACCGGTTCGCCATCGAGCCGGCGCTGCAGCAGCGCGGAGACGCGAGCCGCCTCGTCATCGGTCAGCGCGCGCTCCGGCTGCGTGATCAGCCCGGTGCGCGTGATGCCGAGCGCATGGCACAGCAGGATGCGCTGGTCGACGGGGTCGAGCAGCGGCTTGCGCTGCAGTGCCGCCAGCGTGGTGCCGGGTGCGACCAGCATGCTCATGCCTGGCGCCGTGTGAGCACCCGGATCAGGGTGGCCGCCAGGATCGCGAACCACACGGCGGACCACTGCGGAATCGACAGGCCGAACAGCACATCGGTGGCGTTCTCGCACAGGCCGTCCGCCTCGAACAGCCAGGGCAGGTAGGTGGCGGTGGGAATCTTGTTGAGCGTGGTGGTGACCGGGTCGATGCCGCAAGAGAAACCGGGATGGGCCAGGATGTACAGGTGTTTGCCGGCAACGCCCAGGCCGCCGATCGCCGCCACCAGCCCCACGACCGCGCCGGTTTTCGGCTTGCGCCCGAACGCCCCGATCAGGCAGCCGATCGCCACCGCCAGGAACAGGTAGCGCTGGATCACGCAATACGGGCAGGGCAACATGTCCTTCACGTGCTGCAAGTACAGCGCGGCGGCAATCAGCAGCAGGCAGACGGCCGCGGTGGACAGGAGGAGGGTGCGCGAGTTCATCAGGATATTGTTGCCGGAATGTGAAGGCGCCAATTCTCGCACAAAGCAGGAAGGGTTGACCAAGCAGGCTACAGCCGAGCCTGTGTCCACCTTGGGGTCAACCCTGTTTTCGGACACGAGCTCAACAGTTTTGCAGTTGAGCTCGTGTCCGATTTCGGGGTTGACCCCAGGGTGGACACGAGCTGGGCGGTAGAGGCGGGCTCAGTCGCCGAGT
>DASVVD010000125.1:0-9006 GCA_036386715.1 Pseudoduganella sp. | reverse complement strand
TGCGCATCGAGCGCACGATCGAGCGCCCGGCAACCTATCGCCTGGTCATCGGCTGGGCAACGCTTGAAAACCATACGGTGGACTTTCGCGGCAGCGATGATTTCCAGGCCTGGCGCGGCCTGGTGGGCGGCTTCTTTGCCGAGCCGCCCAAGGTGGAACATACCGAAACGGTGGTGACCGGCTTTTAAGGCCGCTTCGCCGGCGTAACACCGGCGCACCACCCGGGCTGTACCGGGACCAGGCATGGGCGGCTGCCCCCATCGGGGGCGCCGCCCTTGTTGTTTTTGCAGCACAATGGCGCCAGGATAACCCATACAGGAAACGCCATGCCAGACACCATTCACCGCAATTTCAAGACGGTCGAGGATGCCGAAACCGCGCACGCCGCGCTGCTCGACGCCGGCTTTCAAGGCTCGGCCGTGCAACTGAACCTGCACGACAGCCGCGCCATCGACACCTCCGCGCAGGCCGTGGAAAACATCATGGACTCGCTGACGCCGGATGATGCCGACAACACCGATCAAGCCGGCAGCGCGGCGCAGCACCCCGCCGCCCTGCTGTCGGTCGATGTCGATACGGACGAGCAACGCGACCAGGCCACCACGATCATGCTGCGCTACGGCGGCGCGGAAGCCTGACCCGGCGCCAGCCGGGCGCACTCAGTTCACACTACCTGCTCATGCGGCCGGGTGTTCAAACACCTGCCGCAGGTAGGCCAGGAACGTTTCATCCTTGCTCATCGTCTTGCCCGGCGAATCCGACAGCTTCGCCACCGACTGGCCGTTGCAGCGCACCAGTTTCATCACGATGTTCAGCGGTTTCACGCCAAGGTCGTTCGTCAGCCAGGTGCCGATGCCGAAGCCGGTCATGATGCGGTCGGCGAAATGGCGGTACAGGAAGATCGCCTTCTCCAGGTTCAGCCCGTCGGAAAACACCAGCCGCTTGGTGTGCGCGTCGATGCGCAGGCGTGCATAGTGCGCGATCGCCTTCTCGCCCCATTCGACCGGATCGCCGGAGTCATGGCGCAGGCCGTCGAACAGCTTGGCGAAATACAGGTCGAAATCACGCAGGAAGGCATCCATGCCCACCACGTCCGTCAGCGCCGTGCCCAGGTCGCCGCGAAATTCCTGCACCCAGTCCTCCAGCGCAGCCTTCTGGAAATCGCGCAGCCGCACGCCGAACGCCTGGAACGACTGCATGTATTCATGCGCCATCGTGCCGATCGGGTGGATCTTGTAGCGCATCGCCAGGTATACATTCGACGTGCCCTTGAAGAATTCCGGCACCTCGGCCGCCAGCCGGCCCACCACTTCGTCGTGCCACGCGCCCGAATAGCGCCGGCGCACGCCGAAGTCGGAGAACTCGAACGGGTTGCGCTGCATCGGCTGCTGGCCGAACTCCTTCAGGGCCGCAATCTTCGCATCGAGGCGGCGGCGCCCTTCGGCCAGCGCGGCGGCGCTGTCGAAACGGCGGAAATACAGCTCGTTGACAATGTACAGCACGAAGATTTCGAAGCCCATCACATGCACCTGCGGGCCGCGCGCATGCACCAGCAGCTCGTCGCCATTGGTCTCCACGGTGATGAACTTGCGCTGGAAGCGGAACACGGTCAGGAAGTCGACAAAGTCGCTCTTGATGTAACGCAGCGAGCGCAGGTAGTCGAGCTCGTCTTCGCGGAACGTGAGCGTGCACAGGTAATCGAGCTGGCGCTCGATCTCATCCTTCAGCTCGGCAAGCGGATAGGCCGGCTGGTTGCGGCACTTGAACTCGTACTCGGCATTCGCACCGGGGTGCCAGTGCAGCAGCGCCTGCCACATCGAGAATTTGTACAGGTCGGTTTCGAGCAGGCTGCGGACAACGGGCTGGAAGGCGCTCAACTGGGGAATCAACTGGGGCATCAACTGAGGGGTCGCTTGAGAGGTCATCGGTGAAGTGTATTGGAAGGCAACTGAGGGGGCATCGGTGTTCCGGTCGGGTCAGCGGCCGGCGTTGACGAGCAGCTCCTGCAGCACGTCGGAGGATTGGGCGAATCCCACGCCGGCGGCCTGCATGCGCTCGAAGAACGCCGCCTGCTGCGCCTCGAAGCCCTGCACGGGGCTCATGCAATCGGTGATCAACACCAGTTTCGATGCGGCTGCGCCAAACCTTTCAGCAATGTGCTCGACCGTGGACTTGACGCAATGGCTGCCGGCCTCGCCGGCGACGTAGACACGGTCGGACTCCTGCAGGCTGTCCAGCAGCAGGCGGTTTTCCAGCGTGCCGGGCTCGCCGGCATCCGGCACCTCGGCCATCACGGCGGAATAATGCTCGGTCCATGGATGGGAACCCTTGGCGATTTTCGCCACCACGCCCAGCGCCGCGTCTTCCCAGCGGTTGTAGGCGGTGCGCACGGCATCGTGCACATTGTGGCCCCAGGTGCCGATCTCGCAATGCACCGGCCATACCATGAGCCGGTAGCGGCCGGCCGCTTCCAGCGTGTCGAGGTAGGCCAGCACGCGTTCGCGGCCACGCGGATCGCGCGGCAGGAAGCGCGCGGCACGCACGTCGGCCGCGGTGATTTCGGTGAAGGGGGATACCGGGCCGCCGTCGCCGGCTACCCAGAACGTGGGGTGCGCCACGTAGTAGCGGTGGTGCGAATCGAGCGTGACGGTGATCGCCGCGATGCCGTCGCGGCCCCGCTCGATCAGTTGCGCCAGCCGCAGCATGTCGGCATGCGCGCCGGGCACCGGCAGCGCCGGCATGCGTGGCATGCCGGTCGCCGCATCGACCGGCAGGTGCGCGGGCGGCAGGTCGCAGAAGTCGTTCTGTGGATCGATGACCAGCAGGTGCAGTCGGTCTTTCATTGATAGGCTCCGTGAGACGGCAAACTCCATCATACCGGCTCACACGGAAACTCACAAAAGCCGCACTGCCGAGTTCGTGTCAAGGGGTCAGGCCCCTTGACACGAACTCGGCCCTGGGCGCCTTACGCGGCGGCCAGTGCGTCGATCGACTGCCGGCTCTTGGCCAGCGTCTCGGCCAGCGCCTGCTCGCCAAGCGCCACGCCTTCGGCCTGGACGAAGCTGATGTCGGTGATGCCGAGGAAGCCCAGCACCGCGCGCAGGTAGGTCGCCAGGAAATCGTAGCCGGCGGCCGGGCCTTCGCTGTACACGCCGCCGCTGGCGGTGAACACATACACCTTCTTGCCGGTGGCCAGGCCGACCGGGCCGGTTTCCGTGTACTTGAACGTGCGGCCGGCGCGGGCAATGTGGTCGATGTAGGCTTTCAGCCCCGAGGGTACCGAGAAGTTGTACATCGGCGCACCGATCACGATCACGTCGGCGGCCAGCACCTCGTCCACCAGCTTGTCCGACAGCTTCACGGTAAAGGCCTGTTCGGCGTTGCGTGCCTCGGGCGGCGTGAAGAACGCGCCCAGCATTTCCTCGGTCAGGTGCGGCACCGGGCTGGCGGCCAGGTCACGCTCGACGATGGTGTCCTGCGGGTGGCTGGCCTGCCACTTGGCGATGAACTCGGCCGACAGCTGGCGCGACAGCGACCCGGAGGAACGCACGCTGCTATTGATGTACAGGACGTTTGCCATGATGAACTCCTCGAAAGTGTTTAGTTGCAGCCATCATAGAGCGGGATTAATATCGATGGAATCCATTAAATTTCTATTATTACGATCGATTTTATTGATATGAGAGACCCCGGCCTGCCCTCCCTCGACCAGTTGCGCGTGTTCATTGCCGTCATCGACCACGGCGGGTTTGCCCATGCCGCCCGGGCGCTGCACCGCACGCAGTCCGTGATCAGCTACACCATCGCCAACCTCGAAGAGCAGCTGAACGTGCCACTGCTCGACCGCAGCCGGCGCAAGGTCACGCTGACGGAAGCCGGCAAGGCGCTGCTGGCCGACGCGCGCGCCGTGTCGGCCAGGGTGGACGACATGCGCGCCCGCGCCAGGGCGCTCGGCGCCGGGCTGGAGGCGGAGCTGTGCCTGGTGGTCGACGTGATGTTCCCCATGTGCCTGCTCGTCAGGCTGCTCGAATCGTTCCAGCGCGAGTACCCCACGGTGTCGCTGCGGCTGCACACCGAGGCACTGGGCGCCGTCGCGCAGATGGTGCTCGACGGCCGCTGCCAGCTGGGCATCAGCGGCATGCCGGTGCACCTGCCGGACAATGTCGACCGCCAGCTGGCCGGCCACGTGACGATGATGCCCGTCTGCGCGCCCGGCCACCCGCTGGCACAGGTCGAAGGCGTGGTGCCCACCACCGCGCTGCGCGAGCACCTGCAGCTGGTGCTGACCGACCGCAGCCCGCTGACGGCAGGCCAGGATTTCGGCGTGCTCGGCCGGCGCGACTGGCGCCTGGCCGACCTGCACTCCAAGCACGCGCTGCTGCGCGGCGGGCTGGGCTGGGGCAGCATGCCCGAAGCGATGATCGCCGAGGATCTCGCCCGTGGCCGGCTGGTGCGCTTGCGGCCGCAGGAGGGCGATGCGCTGCAATATCCGCTGTTCGTCATCCACCGCGGCGACTACCAGCCAGGTCCCGCCGCGCGCTGGCTGCGCCAGCAGATCCTGGATGCCGACTACACGCTGCCGCACGAGGCGTATTGAACCGGCCATCGAGGCCTTGCATGGCGCTTTCCTGAGGCTTCCTACAGGCGTACGGCATGTGCGCTGACACGCTTGACCGCCCCGCCGTCCTACGATGATTCCCTGCCGGGGCCGCGCCAGGAGCCAGCCCCGATCATGACTTCGTAGAAAGGACATCGCATGACCAGGGAAAAGGACACCAACACGACCCAGGACGAAGGCGACTTCACGCAAAGCGGCACGCACGCCGCGGGCGCACCCGCCAACGACACCACGCAGGTCAACAGGGAACCCAACCTGGATCCGGCGTCGACCAGGCAGCGCGACCCCGCGGAGACCGCGGAAACTTCAGGCGGAACGGATCTGGAAAAGGAGAAACGGAAATGACACAGCAATCCATCGGCGGCCGTAACGCACAGGACGGCATCAGCGGCACCCCATCCGGCACGCAGGGCGGCAACGCCGGCCAGGGCATCAACCAGGGCGGCCAGAACCAGCAAAGCTCGCAGGGCCACTCGGATTACCTGGGCGGTTCGCCCGGCGGCCAGGGCGGCCTGCGCAACGACCCGCGCACCGAACCCGATCCGCTGGCCCCGAACCATGACCGCTACGGCAGCCAGCAGACCGGCGCCACGTCGGGCGAGGTCGGCGACGGCCGCAGTCCGCACCAGGTCGCGGTCAGCGGCGTGCAGTCGACCCAGCACAGCGCTGGCGGCAGCCTGCAGGCGGACGGCGAGCGCGCCGCGCGGCAGGATTACGGCAGCCCGCAGGAAACCACCAGCCCCGGCGGCACCGGCACGCTTGCCGAACACCTGCAGAGCGGCCCCGGCAACAAGCGTCCGTACGACAACCAGCAGAGTGTATCCAGCGATTCAAGCCTGTCGCAGAAGCAACCGCAGCAACAGCCGCAGAGCGGCGGATCGGTTGGCGAAGTGGGCGAAAGCGGCTTGCAAGGCAACCAGCAGTCCGACCGGCACGGGGCCGGCAGTGACCGCACCGCCGGTGAAGGCGTGCGCCCCGCCCACCAGGATGATGGCGCCGCACCGGGTGCCGGCGAGTCGCAGCGCGGCGCCGGCGGCAGCGAACAGCTGGGCGGCCAGCAGTCGAGCAGCCCGGGCGGTTCCGGCACGATGGCCAACAAGCAGGGCGGTCCAGGCAGCCCGCAGTCCGGACAATCCGGCGGCCACCAGGGCGGCCCGGGCAGCCCGCAGTCCGAGCAGTCCGATGACAGCAAGGGCGGCCCCGGCAACAGCCAGACGCAGGCGACGCCATCGCAGCAGCAGCAAGCCGGGTCGGAGGACAACAAGGGCGAATCACAGCAGAATGAACACCGGGCGAAGTCGCACGCCGGTCATGGCCACGGCGGCCAGCACTCGGGCGGCATGGGCGGCGAACGCGGTGGCGACCTGCACAACGTGGGCGCGCAAAGCGGCCAGACCGGCCGTGGCGGCCTGGGTGGCAACAATGTCGAGATGCAGGGCTCCAGCAAGGGCAACCAGCAGTCCGGCGACAACCTGATCGGCCAGACCACGCTGGGCAGCGCCGGCAGCCAGTCGGCCGACCGCGACAGCCTCGATACGCTGCCGGCCGACGCGGTCGGCGGCGAGCGCGTGGGCATGGGCAGCCACGGCAACAGCCAGCAATCCGACAAGGCCGGCAATGCCCAGGGCGGCACCTGGAAAAACCAGGCCGTGCCGAACAACCGCAGCGACAACGAGCAGGGCGACCACCAGCTCGGCATGCAGGGGTCGCCGGGCGAACCGGGCCATGATATCGACGACATCGGCAGCAAGCAGTCCGGCGGTGGCGGCGGCTCGCAGGGCGGCACCGAAGACCAGCGCTAACGCTTCAATCGAGGCATCAACCGCCCGCCGTCATCAGGCCATCAGGCCTGGTGCCGGCGGGCGCTTTTGTTTACAAGCGTTCACAGGCCCGCGGCACGCAGCCGGGCCCTCAGCCGCCGCACCTCTTCGGTCAGGTCCACCACCAGCGCCGCCACTTCCTCGCCGGCATCGAAATCGCGTTCGATACGCAGCAGGCTGCGCGCGCGCACCAGGTCGACGCTGGTGAAGCGCCAGGCTTCCGGTGCGGCCGCGGTGCCGCCCAGCAGGATGCCGGTGCGCACCCGCTGCACCACCCAGCCCGGTTCCACGGCGCAGGCCCGGGCCAGTTCTTCGAGCGTCAGCGCCGTTTCGTCGAGCGGCACGGCGCGGATCGGTTGTTCGCTTGCCATCGCATGGTCTCCTTACTGGCGCGGGTCCGTGCGCGGATCGAAGCGCAACTCGCGGGCCATCTGTTCGTACAATGCTTTCGCCTGCGGCGTGTTCGCCGGTGGCAGCACGATTTCCAGCAGCAGGTACAGGTCGCCGGCCGGCGCGGCGGCCGTGCCGGGAATCCCCCTGCCCTTCAGCCGCAGCTTGCGCCCGCCCTGCGAATCCGGCGGCACGGTGACCGACACGCGGCCCGACGGCGTGACGACCTCGATGCCGGCGCCCAGCGCCGCCTCCCATGGCGCCACCGGCACCGGCTGGATTACGTCGCGCCCCTCGACACGGTAGCGGCGATCTTCGGCGAAGCGGATCTCCAGGTACAGGTCGCCCGCGGCGGCACCGCCGCTGCCCGACTGGCCCTGCCCGGCCAGCCGCAGCTGCTGGCCCTCGGTCACGCCCTTGGGAATCGTCACGTCCAGCGTGCGCTCGCGCGTGATCACGCGGCCATGCTCGTCGGCCTGCGGCACGCGCAGGCCGATCGTGCGGCTGGCGCCCTGGTAGGCATCCTGCAGCGCGATTTCGATGACGGCGTGGCTGTCGTCGCCGCGCATCGCGAAGCCGCGCCGGCGGCCGCCGCCCACGTGGGCGAACAGGTCCGCGAAGAAATCGCTGTCGGCCGCGCCGCCGGGCGACTCGAAGCCCGCGCCCCAGTCCGGCGGCGGCCTGAACCCGCCTCCGCCGCCCTCGCCTTGCCGGTACTGCGCGTTGCCCAGTTCATCATAGGCGGCGCGCTTTTCCGGATCGCCCAGCACGCCGTAGGCTTCGTTCAGTTCCTTGGTCCTGACATCGGCATCGGCTTCCTTGCTGACATCCGGGTGGTACTTGCGCACCAGCTTGCGGTAGGCCTTCTTGATGTCATCGGCACCCGCGGTCTTCGGCACGCCCAGCACGGCGTAGTAATCCTTGTACTCCACGATCGGCTCTCCTGGTCGGGTTTCCTGCGCTGCCACATGCCGTCGATGGCATATCGCTGGCGGCATATCGTTGGCGATCAGGTTACAACAAAACCGCTGGCGCGGCATTCATGCACCGGGATGGTGCCGGTATCTCCCTTCTGTGGGTAGAATCGCAGGTTCCTTCACTGTCCTGTCGCTACCGATGCCCTATTCGTTTACGCTGCCAAATATCCGCCAGGAAGCCAGGGCCCTGTGGCAACTGGCCTGGCCCGTGCTGATCGGGCAACTGGCAACCGTGGGCATGGGCGTGGCGGACGTGGCGATGACCGGCCACACCAGCGCCGCCGAACTGGCCGCCGTGGCGCTCGGCGCCTCGGTCTGGTCGATCATCCTGGTCACCGTCAACGGCACCATGATGGCGGTGAACACGGTGGTTGCGCACCAGGTGGGCGCCGGCGCGTTCCACCAGATCCCGCACTCGGTGCGGCAGTCGTTGTGGAAGGCTCTGGGCGTGGGCATCGTGGCCGCGCTGGCGGCCAACCTGGCCACGCTGCTGTTCGACCACCTGCAGCTGCCTGCCGAAGTCAACGCGCGCGCCTCCATGTTCGTGCACATCGTCAGCATCGGCCTGCTGCCGTTCGCTGCCTACCGCACGCTGTATGGTTACAGCGCCAGCATCAACCAGACCAAGCCGGTGATGGTGATCGCGCTGATCGGCCTGGCCGTCAACATCGCCGTCAACTGGGTGCTGGTATTCGGCAACCTGGGTTTCCCGAAGATGGGCGCGCTGGGCTGCGCGGTGGCCACCGGCACCGTGGTCTGGCTCGACCTGCTGGCGATCGTGCTGTGGATCCGCGTTTCACCGGCCTACCGCGCTTCCTACCCGTTCGACAAGTGGGAGTGGCCGCACTGGCCGGAAGTGTGGAACATGCTCAGGCTGGGCGTGCCGATCGGCGTCACCTATTTTGCCGAGGTGAGCGTGTTCGGCGCCGTCAGCCTGCTGGTGGCGCGCTTCGGCGTGGTCACCGTGTCGGCGCACCAGATCGCGCTGAATTTTTCCTCGCTCACGTTCATGGTGCCGCTGTCGTTCGGCATCGGCATGATCGCCCGCGTGGGCCAGGCGCTAGGCGAAGGCAATCCGCAGCGCGCCCGCTTCGCCTCGTTTGTCGGGCTGTGGATGTCGACCGGCTTCGCGGTGCTGTCGGCGCTGTTCATCGCGCTGTTCCGCCACCAGATCGCCGCGGCCTATACGTCGGATGCCGCG
>DASVVD010000124.1:0-4928 GCA_036386715.1 Pseudoduganella sp. | reverse complement strand
AATCTCGCCGCCACCTTCTCATAACCCCTCCATGCATCTGAACCCCTCCAGCACTCCCCTCCTGAATGGATTGACCACGCTGCTGGCCGTCATGTCGAACACCGCCTTCTTTCCATCCACATCGAACGTGACCCGGTAGCGCTCGGTCTGCGCGGTCTGCTCCACGGTGGTGGCATCGAGCATGCGCAGCCAGGCCCACGGCCCCTCCTTGCGCAGCGCTCCGTGCGTGGCCGGTGGCGCGGTTTCCAGCTGTACCTGGCCGGTGCCCTTCCCGCTCGGCACCTGGAACGTGGCGGTGCCCATGGCGCCCGGCGCCACGGCAAGCTGCTGGCCATCGATGTCGAGCGTCAGCTTCGTGATGGCCGGGTCGAGCGACACGGGCCGCAAGGCGAAGCGCATCGAGGCGAGCTGGCCACCGCCGCCGAACCACGCATCGCGAATGCGCGCGGCACGCTGGAATTCATCGAGCGTGGCCTGGGAAATGCCCAATGTCGCATTGCCCGCGGTCGGCCGCCAGCGCCACTGGCCGCCGGCCATGTCCACGTATTGCAGCAGGTTCTTCTGGAAGAAGTCGTCGATCAGCCCGCCGGGTGCGAACAGCTTGCCGAAGTCCTCGGCGGGAATGTCGACCGCGGCGCCGCGCACGATCGGATAGCGGCCCGCCACGGCCTGGCGGCAGAAGGTGGAGGGTCCGGCACGCCACAGCGCGTTCAGGCGTTCGCGTTCGCCGCCGGACGCCAGGCCGGCGGCGGTGCTGTCGAGCGCCTTCAGCATGCCGGCCAGCGGCTCCGGCTTGCCGTCCGCTTCCAGGCGAACTTTTGCCAACGCGTCGGCTGGCGGTGGCGGCGCGCCGGTGCGTTTGGCGCCTGCGGCGGCGTCGAGGTAGACGGCGACATCCTTCAGCATCGCCAGCGTGGCGTCCAGCGGCGGCGGCGTGCCCGCGGTCAGCTTGTGCAGCGCGTCGAAATGGGCGTCGACGGGATGCACCTCGGGTGCCCCGGCCGGCGCCGGCGCATTGCCCAGCATGCCCTGCAGGCGTTTCGTGTACGCGCCCAGCCTGGCCGCCACGGCCGGGGGCGCCGCCGGTTTGTCCGTGCCGCCCAGTGTGGTTTCGCGACTGGCCGCCAGCAGGAACTTGCGCAGCGGCGATTCGGCGCCGGCCAGCAGGTTCGCCACCCGGGCGCCCTGCTCCATGCTGTCGAACGGGCGCACTGCCACGTCGGCCAGCAGGGCATCCCATTGGGCGATGTAGTCGTCGTAGTACAGCCCCAGCACGGCCTGCCGCATCGCCGCGGCATCGCCGGCGGCCGCTTCCTGCCGGGCCAGTACCCACCGCTCGGCGGCCACGCCGGACAGCGCCTCCTTGCTCGCCTCGAGGAAGCGGGCATGCCCGGCGACCGTGAACATGCCGTTGATCCCCCGTGTCAGCGGCTCCCCGCTGCGCCGCGCCAGCACCGTTGCCGCCGAGGGGCCGCCAGAGCTGACGGCCGAGAACTCCGGCAGCCCGCTCGCCATCACCTGCCGTTTCAGGCTGGCATAGACGCGCTGTTGCAGCGGCATCTGCGCCAGGGCCAGCCGCGTGGCGCCCACCAGGTCGCCGTCCACCTGCGGCTGCGCCTGCCCTTCCCGCAGGCTTTCCAGCAGGGCCTCCTGGTGGGCCGCCAGCGAGCGCTGGCCTTCTTCGCCCAGGCCGGGTTGCGCCTGCGGGTTATCCCATGCCAGCCAGCCGGCCACCGAGCCGGAATCGAAGTGGCCCGGATCGCCCAGCATCAGGTAGACCCGCAGTGTCTCGTACAGGGTGTCCGCGTCGCCCGCGTTGCCGCGCCGCAGCCGTTCCTCCATCCGCTGCTGCACGCGCGGCAGCAGGGTTTCGTGCAGCAGCCGGCGGTAGGCGATGCGGGCCGCCTCGCCCAGCTTGTCGCCCTGGTACAGGCCGAAGCGCATCGACCAGGGCGGCGACTGTTCGCGCTCCGCATAACCGCCCGGCAGGGTGCGCGCCGCATCCAGCAGCGGCAGCATGGGCTCGCCGGCCGACACGCGCCGCGCCAGGTCCGCGCTGCGGCTAGCCATTTCCTTCACATAGGCGCTGTTGCGCAGGTAGCTGCCGATCATGCCGGCGGCCACCAGCACGCACAGCAGGGAAGCCGCGCCCAGCGCACCCCACTGCAGCCAGCGGCGGCGCCGCTCCAGCGCATGGTCGACGCCGGCCAGTTCCGCTTCGGGGAAGATGACGTCGCGCAGCACCCGCGTGAGGAAGTAACTGCGCCCGTCCATGCCTTTCGGCCCGCCGCCATGCGGTGCCAGCATCTGGCGGTCGACGCCGAACGATGCCGCCAGCGCGCTCATTACCCGGTCGAGCGGCGTGCCTTCCTGCGTGCCGCTGCTGAAATAGACACCCCGCAGCAGGGCCTGCGGCTCATAGCGGCTGGGCGCGAACACGCCTTTCAGGAAATCGTCCAGTACATCGCGCATGCCGGCGAATTGCTGCGGAAAACGGTAGATCAGGGCGCGCCTTTCAGGATCGCGTTCATCCTGCATCCGGGACAGCACGCGCGCCTGCAGGCGTTGTTCGAGCAGGTCGAATTCACCCGGAAAGGCGGCCAGCGCCGCCTCGGGCCGGAAGGCATCGGAACGGAACGCGTCGGGCTGGAACGTCAGCCCCCATGCCTGTCCACGTTCCTCCTGGCCCAGGGTATCGAAGAATTCCACGAAGCCGGCCAGCAGGTCGCACTTGGTCACCAGTACATAGATGGGGAACCGCAGGCCAAGCTGCTCGTGCAGTTCCTTCAGCCGCGCGCGCAGCGCCGCCACGTGCGCGACACGGCCCGCTTCGTCCTGGCGCAGCAGGTCGGTGGTCGATACGGCCAGGATCACTCCGTTGATGGGACGCCGGCGGCGATACCGCTTCAGCAATTGCAGGAAGCCGGTCCAGCCGGCGTGGTCGACCTGCGCATCGCTGTCCTGGGTGGTATAGCGGCCGGCCGTGTCGATCAGCACCGCCTCTTCGGTAAACCACCAGTCGCAGTACGGCGTGTTGGGGCTGCCACGGATCGCACCCTCGCCCATGCTGGTGGCAAGCGGGAATTCCAGGCCGGAACGCGTAAGCGCCGTGGTCTTTCCGGTGCGGGGGGCGCCAACGATCATGTACCAGGGCATCTGGTACAGCCCGCCGCGCCCGCCGGTACGCGACTTGCGCAGTAACGCCAGCGCTTCGCGCATCCGGCTGTCGAGCTGTGCCAGCTCGGCTTCGCTTGCCGCTGCCGCGCCCTCCGCCGCCGGCCGGCGCTGCGCCGCCAGGCTGTCCATCAGCCGCAGGTTGGCCAGCTTCACGGCCAGCATCCTGCCACCGAACCACAGCGCCCACAGCAGCAGCAAGGCCAGGATCCAGTACCAGCGCACCCGTTCCGCGGCGAACGGCACATGGCCGTCGAACGACAGCAGCGGCGCCTCGAACCAGATCACCAGGGCCAGCAACAGCACACCCAGCAGCGCCAGCACGGGGGGCCTGGCCAGCCAGCGGAACAGCTTTTTCATCGATGCTCCTCGTTACGGCGCCGGTGTGGCGACGATGATTTCCACGCGCCGGTTGCGTGCACGCTGTGCCGGCGTGTCGTTCGGCACCAGCGGCTCGGCCTCGCCGTGCCCTTCGACGTCGTAGCGCGTGGCTGGGCCGGCATGCGCTGCCAGCAGGGTGCGCACCGTTTCGGCACGGGCGCGCGACAGCTCGTAATTCGACGGAAAGCGTGCGGAAAGGCCCGGCCGCACGTTGTCCGTGTGTCCCACCACCTGCACCTTGCCGGACACGGTGGCGAGCGCTGCACCGATACGCCCCAGCAGCGGCAGGTGCGCGGGCGCCACTTCGCCACTGCCCGATGGAAACACGCCATCGCCGCGCAAAGTGATGGTGGAGCGGTTGCCGGTTTCCGTGACGCCCACCAGCCCCGCGGCGATTTCCGGAGCGAGGAACGTGGCAAGGCGTGCCGGCCGCGGTGCCGCCGGCAAGGGAGCCTGTGCCGCGACGGGCGCCGACGCCGCTTTCAGCGACAGCAGGTTGGCAAACACCGGGTCGGAGGCCTGGCCCAGCCGCCAGGACAGCACCAGCTGTAGCACCAGCAGCAGCGCCGCGCCGGCCGCGGCGGCGATCCACACCGGCACGGCACGCCACAGCGGCTCGCCCTTGCCGCCCTGGCCCTGCCAATGCACCGACAGTTCGGGCCCGGCGGCGCCGCGCTCCCGTTCGATCATCTGCAGCAGGCGGTCGCGCAGCGTATCGAGCTGGCTGCGGCCGTTCTCGAGCACGCGGTAACGCCCTTCGAACCCCAGCGCCAGGCACACATACATCAGTTCCAGCGCCGGCAGGCTGCCCCGCGGGTTCTGGCTCAGCTTTTGCAGGATCAGGAAGAATTTTTCGCCGCCAAACGCCTCGTTATGGAAAGTCACCAGCAGGCTGCGGCTGGACCAGGCGCCGCCGCCCCAGGGCGTGGAAGCGATGGTTTCATCGAGCAGCGTGCACAGTGCATAACGCGCCGCGGCGATCAGTTCATGATCGACCTGCGCGGCCCGGGCCGCCGCTTCGAAGGTACGCAAGCCCTGCACCAGCGCAGCGCGCAACCCTTCCACGTCCGGGTGGGCGGCCATGCGCCGCAGCGGCGGCACCAGGTCCAGCAGGGGGTTGGCCGCGCGCAGCAGGGGATTGAGGCCGTTGCCGTGCAGATGGACTGGCGCGGCCTCGTTCCCGCGCGGGGGCAGCAATGGCGATTGCGGCGGCGATTGCGCCGCCGAGGCGACTTGCGGCGGCCTGGCTTGCGGCAGCCCGGGAGCCTGGCCTGGCGCGGCACCGGGCCGGGGGACCAGCATGGTACGGTCGGTGTCGGGCAATGGGTTGTCGGGATCGCTGGCACTCACGGTATCGCCCCTGTCGTATCGAT
>DASVVD010000123.1:0-2424 GCA_036386715.1 Pseudoduganella sp. | reverse complement strand
GCGGGCAAGATCGTCCGGCGCCATGCCCAGTTGCGCCAGCGGCACCGCTGCTGCGGCCGGCGCGATGCGCAGCACGAGCTCTTTCCCGGCGGTCGATACGAGCGCGGTCACATGCAGCAGCATGTCCGGCAAGCCATGGTCGCCGCAACGGATGGTGCCTTGCCTTGCATTCCCTTCGCCTTCGCCCGCGCCGGCATCCGCGAAGCCGCCAATCGCTTCCAGGTAGGCCATCAGTGCGCCGGCATGGGCAGCGGGCAGGCTGGCATACGGCACCAGCGTGCCGTCGCGGCGCAGGCGCAGCGCGCAGCCGGCGGCAGCGGGTTCGAGATGGATGGCCGAGGCGCCCAGGCGCCGTGCGTCGGCAACGATGCGGGCAAACAGGCGGGGCGCGTCACTGGCGGCCGGCGCAGCCACCACGGCATGCGTGGCCGCGGGAGCATGGACAGGTGCGCGGGCAGGCGTTACGGCCGGCGCCGCGGCATCCGCGCGGGCCGGCGGCACCGGCAACCATGCCGGCAGCAGCCCCGCCAGTTGCACGGCACCATCGGCCGCGGCCGCGGAAAACGGGCATCCGTCGCGCGAATTGACCAGCTGGATCACGCCCAGCACGGTTTGCGTGCCCGGCACGAATACGGGCGTCGCCAGTACCTGCCGCGTGCGGTAGCCGGTGCGCTGGTCCACGCCGCGAGCGAAACGCAGTGCCGGCGCGATCCGGGCCAGTGCACCGTCGTCATAGACATCGGCGATATTGACCGGCTGGCGCGCCAGCGCCACATGGCCGGCGATGCTGTGCGCCGTGATCGCCACCTTCACGTCGCGGCATGCGGCGCCGGCCCTCACCCTGGAAACGAGGTAGTCGCCTTCGGCATCCACCGCATACAGCAGGAAGCGCTCGCAGCCGAGCAGGGCGGCCAGCGCCCCGTCGGCATCGAGCATGATCCTGTCCAGGCTGCCGGCATCGCGCAGCTGCGCCGCCAGTTCCTGCGCAAGTGCCGAAGTCGACTCGTGCGCGAGCGCCATCCGCGTGCCGCCATCCGCGATCGTGTTCATCCCAGGTCGACTTCCAGTCCTTCGTAAGCGAGGAACACCCGCAGCCCGGCGGGCAGCGGCGCATGGCGCGCCATCACTTCGGCGAAGACGGCTTCCAGCTCGTCGTCGCTGCGGGTGGGTTCATGGTGCGTGCAATACAGCCGCTTCGCGCCGGTGCGCACCGCCATTGCCAGCGCGCTGTCGAACGTGCCGTGGCCCCAGCCGACCTTCGACGGGTATTCCTCGCGCGTGTACGAACAGTCGACGATCAGCGCATCCACGCCGCGCGCCAGGTCGTCGATCGTCGCCGTGGTCCTTGCCACGTGGCCTTCGAAGGCGGCATGCTCCGGCTGGTCGGCGGTGTACAGGTTATACGGCGGCTCATGGTCGCCGGTGAAGAATACCGACTTGCTGTTGCAGTCGACCCGGTAGCCCAGGTCCGTCACCGGGTGGCTCATCAGCACGCTGCGCACCACGGCGTCGCCGACCGGCAGCGCTTCGCCAACGCCCAGCGTGCGGTATTCGATGGTTGCCGCCATCTGCGCTTCGCCGACCGGGAAATAGCTGTTTTGCAGCTGCACGCCCATCACATGCTCGATGCCGTTGCCGGTTTCCGGGTCGGTCACGCCATGCAGGCGCACGCGGCTGCCCGGGATGAACAGCGGCGTGAAGAACGGCAGGCCGTGGATATGGTCCCAGTGGCTGTGCGTGATGAAGATGTTGGCCACGATGGGGCGCTGGGGCGAGGCGGCCAGCGACTGGGCAAGGCAGAACAGGCCGGTACCGCCGTCGAGCACGATCAGCGTGTCGTCATCGCTGCGAATCTCGATACAGGTGGTGTTGCCGCCATACCGCGCGGTGCGCGGCCCCGGCGAGGGAATCGAGCCGCGCACTCCCCAGAATTTGAATTTCATGCGTACCCCGTCGTTATGCCCTGTGGCCCGGCAGTGCCATCCCCGACGATGATAGCGGTTTTTGGGCGGCAACTGGTCAGATTTGCTAGCGCTGCAGCTTTCCTGCTGGCAAAACTTCAACCCGCTGCGCGCTGTCCATGTTCGCGGATGCCGAACCCGGCTGTGGAAAGCGCGGATCGAAATGCGTTGACCTTCCCATCGTGGGATACTTCATGCTGGCACCATCATGGCAGCAGGAGTATCCCGATGAGCAGCAAACTTTCCCACGATGTCCGCATTGGCGGCATGAGTTGCGCGGCCTGTGTCGGCCGCGTCGAGAAGGCGCTGGCCGCCGTGCCCGGCGTGCGCAGTGCCAGCGTCAACATGGCAACCGAGACGGCCCGGGTCGAGACCGGCGTGCCGCTGGCGTTCGACGCGCTGCGCGCCGCCGTCGAGAACGCCGGTTCTGAAGCGGCGCCGGTCGCCGCGGCGGTGCCGGAAG
>DASVVD010000122.1:0-5960 GCA_036386715.1 Pseudoduganella sp. | reverse complement strand
GCAACGGCCGCCTGGATGCCTACGAGGACTGGCGCCTGCCCGCGGCAGCGCGGGTGGCCGACCTGCTGCCGCGCATGTCGCCCGGGCAGAAGGCCGGCATGATGCTCATCGATACCCTCAACGCCGGCTGCGCCGGCAGCCTCGATGGCACGCCGGCGCGCGACTTCGTGCAGGCGCAGAACATGTCGCGCTTTATCCTGCGCAACGTGGCGCGCGCCGATGCCGACCCGTGCGACGGCAGCGTCAAGCCCGGGCGCGGTGGCCTCGCCGTCACGCCGCGCCAGCTCGCCGAATTCCACAATGCCGTGCAGGCGCTGGCCGAAGCCGGGCCACTCGGCATTCCGGTGCTGTTCAAGGACAACCCGCGCAACCACTACAACAGCGATCCGCGCTTCGGCATTTCCGGCAGCGCCGGCGCGTTCACCGATTTCCCGCGCGAGGCCGGCATTGCCGCGGCCGCGCTGGGCCTGGGCGACATGTCGCCGGTCACGTCGCTCGCCACCGTGATGGGCGCGGAATTTTCCGCCGTCGGCCTGCGCGGCGTGTATGGCTACATGGCGGACCTGGCCACCGAGCCGCGCTGGTACCGGGTCTCGGAAAGCTTCACCGAGGACGCCGACCTGGGCGCCGACATCATGCGCGCCCTTGTGCTGGGCCTGCAGGGCGGGCCGCTGAACCGGCACAGCGCCGTGGCGCTGACGATGAAGCACTTCCCCGGCGGCGGCCCGCAGGAGCAAGGGCTCGATCCGCACTACAGTTTCGGCAAGCAGCAGGTCTACCCGGGAGCGAACTTTGCCTGGCACCTCAAGCCGTTCAGGGCCGCCATCGATGCCGGCGTCGCCGCGATCATGCCCTATTACGGCGTGCCGGTCAGCGTCACATACGAAGGCGTGACCTACGACCAGGTGGGCTTTGCCTTCAACCGGCAGATCGTCACCGACCTGCTGCGCGGCAAACTCGGCTTCCAGGGCTACGTCAATTCCGATACCGGCATCATCGACCAGCGCGCCTGGGGACTGGAAGGCAAGACGGTGGCGCAACGTGCCGCCGCCGCGATCAACGCCGGCGTGGACGTGCTGTCGGGCTTCGCCAGCACCAGGGTGATCACGGACCTGGTCGCGGCCGGCCTCGTCAGCCAGGGGCGTGTCGACGAAGCGGCCGGCCGCCTGCTGCTCGAACAGTTCGCGATGGGGCTGTTCGACAATCCCTACGTGGATGCCGCCAAAGCGGAAGCGGTGGTGGGCAACGCAGCGCACCGCGCGGCCGGCATGGCGGTGCAGAAGCAGTCGATCGTGCTGCTGCAAAATACCGTGCAGGACAGCGGCCGCAAGCTGCTGCCGCTGGCCCCGGGCAAACGCCTCTACACCATGGGCATGGGCCGGGCCGACGTGGAGAAATATGGCTACACCGTCACGGATGGCAATGTCACGTCGACCGGTGCGCGCCCGAGCGCGGCCGGTCACGATGCCGCCATCCTGCGCGTGCAGGTGACCAATCCGATGAGCGTCACGCTGGCCTATCGCACCAGGGGCCCCGAGATGGGCGCCAGTCCGGCGCACCGCAACACCCGCACCGGCCAACCGTGGGGCGCCGAGGATGCGTGCAACCTGGCACCCGCGCTGAACCCGCGCTGCGTGGACGACCTGGGACTGCTGTTCGGCGGCGCCCTGCCGTGGGAGGTGGACAATATCTCGTTCTCGGCCATGGCGGCATCGGCGTCCTGGCAGATGACGCCGTCGCTGGCCGATATCCGCGCGGTGATGCGGGAAGTGGGTGCGCAGCGCACCGTGCTGGCGATCTACTTCAAGCAGCCCTATGTGCTCGACAAGGAGAGCGGCCTGCGCGACGCCGGTGCGATCCTGGGCACGTTCGGCGTCAGCGACGTGGCACTGATGGAAGTGATCAGCGGCAGGTTCCTGCCACAGGGCAAACTGCCGTTCGCACTCGCCAGGGAGCTCGACGCGGTACTCCGCAACGATCCGGATGTGCCGGGCTATGCGCCGGGCGACACCTTGTATCCCTACGGGTTCGGCCTGGGCTTTTGAGGCCATGATCCCAGCCCGCCTGGCAGGCCGGCAAGACGGCCGCCCGGTAAAAGTCTGCCAGGAAAAATGTCGCTGCCCGCGCCAGTTCCCGCTTTCAATCCCATCGCGCCGGCGCAGCATGAATTCCTACGCGCTCCATCGTCGCACGCCGACAGATGCCGCCCCCCGTGCTCGCTACCATGCCACTTCCCCATGCGATGGTTATTCCGAACGGCCGTGCCAGCAATTCACGCCGCGGCATCATCGCCACCACAGCAATTGACCAGCAAAGGAGATCATGATGGCTACCGACGTGAATGAAAACCTGAACGACTGGCTGCGCGACGCGCATGCGATGGAACAGCAGGCGGAACAGATGCTGACCGCGCAAGCCGACCGGCTCGAGCACTATCCCGACCTGAAGGCGCGTATCATCCAGCATATCGAGGAGACGCGCGGCCAGCAGGCGCTGCTCGACGAATGCATGGCACGCCGCGGCGTCACCAACTCGGTGATGAAGGACCTCGGCGGCAAGCTGGCGGCATTCGGCCAGGCCGTCGGCGGCATGACGGTCAGCGACGAAGTGGTCAAGGGCGCGATGGCGGGCTACGTCTTCGAGAACGTCGAAATTTCCAGCTACATCGCGCTGATCGCCGCCGCGGAACTGGCCGGCGATGCCGTCACGAAGCAGGCCTGCGAACAGATCCTGGTGCAGGAAAAAGCCATGGCGGCATGGCTGCTGGAACACCTGCCAGGCGTCACGCAGGCGTTCCTGCTGCGCTCGGCCACGCCCGGCGTGGAAGCGAAGGTCTGAGCGGTAGCCGGAAGCCACGCATACTGATCGGCGTGCCCGTTTCGGGCAACGTGGCGTGATGTGCGAACGTCAGGCTGCCGGTGCCTGCGCCGGCAGCCGCACCACGGCGTCCAGGCCGCCCGCCGGGTGGTTCGACAGCGCCAACTGGCCGCCGTGCGCCTCGACGATGCCGCGTGCAATGCCCAGCCCGAGCCCCATGCCGCCGTCGTTGCGTTCGCGGCCATGGGCCAGCCGCACATAGGGATCGAACAGGCTGGCCAGCGCATCCTCGGGCACGCCCGGGCCGTGGTCGCGCACGCTGATGACCACCTTCCCGGCTTCCTCCACGGCGCCGATTTCCGCGCTGCCACCGTAGAACAGCGCATTGTCCAGCAGGTTGCCCAGCGCGCGCTTGAGCGCCAGCGGCTTGCCGCGCACGATCACGCCGGACGGCATCCACGCCACCTGGTGGCCGGCCAGCTGCGCGCTGCGTACCATGCGCCCCAGAAGCGCGTCGAGCTTGATCTCGGCCGGGTTCTCATGGATGTCGCTGTCCTTCACGCATTGCAGCGCGCCCTTCACCATCATGTCCAGTTCATCCAGGTCTTCCTCGAACTCGTTGCGCAGCGCTTCGTCGTCGAGCAGCTCGGCGCGCAGCTTCAGGCGCGTGATCGGCGTGCGCAAGTCGTGCGAGATCGAGATGAACAGCCGCTCGCGGTCGTCGATGTAGCGGCCGATGCGGGCGCGCATCGCCGTGAAGGCACGCGCCGTGTTGACGAATTCGCGGCTGCCCGTTTCCGGCAGCGGCCGGGCATCCTCGTCGTGCCCCTGGCCCAGCGCCGCGGCGGCATCGGACAGCGCCGCCAGCGGCCGCGTGATCGAGCGTACCACCAGCAGGCACAGCAGCAGCACGGTCGCCAGCGACAGCGCCTGCGGCATCAGGCGGTCCCACGTGAAGGGGTCGTTGCGGCTCAGGAAATACGGGTTCGGCATCAGCGCCGCCATGTACAGCCAGTTGCCCGGCTCGATCTCGGTCTGGATCACCAGGATCGGCGCCGGGTCGGGCTTGACGAGCAGCACGTGCTGCACCCAGGAGTTGGGCAGGTCGTCCAGGCGCACGTCGTGTTCGGCCACGGCCAGCCGGTCCGGCCAGGCGAAGGCGAGCCGGAAGCCGGGCGAATTGGGCAGGTCCTTCCTGAGCGTGGCGCCGACGGTGTCGATCACGTCCTGCGCCAGCGGATGCGGGGCGATCTCCTCCACCGGCACCCAGGCATGGTTGAAGTTGACGAAGAAGCGCGTGCCGCCCATCTCGCGCAGCTGCTGGATGATCAGCATGCGGTAGGCCGGCGGCAGGCTGCGGAAGAAGCGGATCGCGCCGGCCGCGCTGTGCGCCACGTATTGCGCCGCCGACTGCGCCTCGACCTGCGACTTGGCGCGCAGCTGGCTGGCCCAGATCGCGCTGGCGGCGACCTGCGTGACCAGCAGGCCGGCCACCATGACCAGCGTCAGGCGGCCCAGCAGCGATGCCGGCCAGAGGCGGCGCGAGAGCCGGTCGACCAGCGGCGGCAGCCGCGTGCCCGCCCCGTCAGGCACTGGACACGCTGACTTCGGCCGAGAACACGTAGCCGGCGCCGCGCACGGTCTTGATCAGCGCCGGCTGCTTGCCGTCGTCGTTCAGGCGCAGGCGCAGGCGGCTGATCTGCACGTCCAGCGAGCGGTCCAGCGGGCCGGCGTCGCGGCCGCGGGTTTCCTCGCACAGCACGCCACGGTCGAGGATCTCGCCGGGATGTTCGGTGAAATACTTGAGCAGCTGGAAATCGAGGCCCGTCAGCGCCACCTGCGCGCCCGTGCTGTCGGTGACCTTGCGCTCCTTCAGGTCGAGCGTGAAGCCCACGAAGCGGTAGTAGCGCACCGCCGGCGCGTCCGGCCCGGCGCGCCGCAGGATCGCTTTTATGCGCGCCAGCAGCTCGCGCGGGCTGTAGGGCTTGGCGATGTAGTCGTCGGCACCCAGCTCGAGGCCGACGATGCGGTCGGTCTCGTCCGAGCTGGCGGTGAGCATGATGATCGGCATGTTGGAGCGCCGGCGCACCTGCCGGCACAGGGCGAAGCCGTCGGTATCGGGCAGCATCACGTCCAGGATCACCATCGACAGCGTGTCGGCATGGTCCTGCAGCTCGGCCATGAAGCTCGCGCCGTCGTGCGACAGGATGACTTCGTACTGGTTCTTTTCCAGGTAGGCCTTCAGCAGCATCCGGGTTTTCTGGTCATCGTCAACGATCAGTATCTTGCGCACCTGCCACTCCATGGGGTTTGAGATTGAACAGCCGGAACAGCGCGGCCAGGCGCCGCTGCGCCTGGGCCGGCGCCACCCGCTCGTCGTTGAAGAAGCGCTGCACCTCGGCGATGACGGCATCGCGCACCGCCTCGTCGGACGCCATGCGGTGCACCAGGCTGGGGGCCTGCACGGCCGCGCCGCGCGCGAACGTGCTCCACGAGGCGCGCGCGCAGCTGTCCATGCGCGCCGGATCGGCATCGCGCCGCACCGGCACGCCGCCCTTCAGCACGTTGAAATCGGCCTGCAGCGCCGGCGCCACCAGCAGCCGCGCCATCTTTTCCTGCGCCGCCAGGTGGCGGTAGTCGCCGGCGAACATCGCCAGCGTGTCCACGCTGTACAGGTGGTAGCTGCCGGTATCGGGCGCCGCGGCGCAGCCAAAGTCGCGGTCCGGCAGCGCGTCGAATTCGGCCAGCTCCGCCTTGGCCCAGTCGCCCATGATCATCATGCCGGCCTGGCCGCGCGCGAACTGGCGCACCACATCGGTCCACGGCCGTTCGTCGATGGCGCCCTGCAGCCAGCCCTTGATGGTGCGCAGCCGCAGCAGTGCTTCGGCGGTGCGCCGGTCGGCCGCCGCCGCCGGGCTGCGCTGCACGAACAGCTCGCGATAGAAGGCCGGGCCGCTTTCGGCCAGCACCAGGTTCTCGAACAGCGCCGCCACCTGCCAGGCTTCGCTGCTCTGGGCCAGCGGCGCCACGCCGGCCGCGCGCACGCGTGCCGCCACCGACTCGAACTCGCGCCAGGTGCGCGGCGGCTCGAGCCCGAGCCGGGCGAACAGCGCGCGGTTGTAATACAGCGTGTTGACGCGGTG
>DASVVD010000121.1:0-9360 GCA_036386715.1 Pseudoduganella sp. | reverse complement strand
CGACCAAGCGCGGGATGTTCCGGAGAAAATAAGGCACACCATCTCCAGTCGGATTAACCTGAATTACTGCCTTGCTCGGCGGCGTGACCCGATGGTTTCCAAGGATTATTTCCTTGTCATTGCCAGCGCGGAAGTCGTTGCCATAATTTATCCATTGCTGCTGCACGAATTCAAACTGGCGGCTGATACTCGCGCCCATCATCATGATGATGATGCCGTGGTTGCCATCGTCGCGCCGCTGGTCATTGACCTCGCCATAAGGCAGGCCACGACGCAGGATGCGGCGACGGTCCGACAACGCCCCGGGAGTATCGAACGCGCCCCTGACGTGTTCGAGCGAGGCACGCGGATTGATGCGACGCATGTGCGCGCTGAAAGGACACTTGGCACCGCTCTGGTCATCATCGAAAGTGAAGTTACTCAGCATTGCGTCTTGCTCACTCTCCGTTGCCGCCCCGAAACGCGTGTCCCACCCCTGCTTGGCTACAGCATCGGGGGCGTGGGCAAGTGGCGCGCCGTTGTCGCGCCAGCGTCCCATGAATTTCGCGGCCAGTAATTCTTTTCCACCTGGATATCTGGAACCCTCGCTATCGAGATAAGCGTTAAAACTACCCACGTTCTGGTGCAGTTTCCGGTACACCATGAAGCTGCCGTTTCGAGACAGCAGGAATGGCGCTGGCGCTGCCGGATATTCGCGCGCTTCATCAAGGTGGCCGAGGATAAATTCGCCGGTTGCAAGCGGTAGCCAGCCATCCTTGGTTTGCTTGCCGCGTCCAAGCACCCGCCCTGGTGGAACTGGCAGACCTTCGAATACTGCGTCGCCGATGCCATCGGTATAACCGAAATGCTCCTTACTCGACGGCTTGCCGTCCTCAACAATTATTTTCGCATCCTGATATGCCAGGTCAGTCCCGTCGCCACTTCGATGGCCATGCACCATAAGCACCGCGCCGTCGCAGTGCTCGACCATTTTGGCAAGCAATTCATACTGCAGGTCCAGGTATTGCTGCTGTTGCGCGTTGATGGAAATGAAGATGTGTACGGGCTCGCCGTGCCACGCCTTGTCCCAGTGCGCTGGCGCACTGGGACCGTCGTCGCCGAGGATATCCTGACGGCTTTTCATGCCCGTCGCAAACTCGGGAGGAAAACCGGCAAGCGACGCACGCGGTAACTCGAGCGCTTTCAACCCCGCATAGGTAAAGGCGATGTTCGTGGTGACGGTCGGCTTTTCAATCTCTCCCGGTCCGCTGCCCCAGTTTGCTGCCGTTGTGACGCATCTCGTCACGTCACCCACAAATTTGCGGCCTCGTTTGGCATCGTACACGCGCAGGAAAAAATAACGCGCCATTGGAAAACTGAAACGGCCATAAGCACGTAGCAAATTTCCTTGTATATCCATCAGATCGAGTTCGGCAGTCATACATGGTCCTTGGTTTCAGTCGTAATCCTGTATTGCCCTGGTTTCCAGGAGGGGGCGGACAAGTTCTCTGGCTCGATATTCTTAATGAACGACAAGTATTCCTTCTTCAACTCGGCTGCATCGAACCCTTGCGTACGCATTGCAAACCTGCTTAATTCCTGCTTTATATATAACGCTTTGAGCTGCTCGTCCAGGGGATTATCATCCGATCCCACGAAAAATAACGATGCATTAATTTGGCACTTTTTCATGTAACCAATGAAATCATCCGCGGTATTCACTTGTGCGAATGCGTAGCAATATCCCCAAATTTCCCGGATCTCGGCCTCCATTGCATGCCACATGCCACGCAGATAGCTATCGAGATCGCCATGGAAGTTGCAGGAAAAGACCAGATACTTTGATTTGAGATGATCGACCTTGGGCAGCGCTCTGGTACGTATCTTGTCCGACACAATGGAAAGCAGATCGGACAAGGTGCCGAACATGTCATTCCCCGGCAACGACTCTGTATATACATCGTCGAGCACGAAATAGCGGCACAGATAGGTCTGCGGCACGGACGTCATAGGGCTGTTGTCTCGCATGTTCCATTCCAGCAAACGACTCCTGATCTGGTCGCTGAATGCGGTTTCGCCTGTGAAGCCGTCCATGATGGGTGACAGGATTGTCAGCGCGTATGCCTTGCCGTTGACATTGGGATCTCTATTCATGAATTTTCTCCTCTCTATGAACGACCGGCTGCGGTACAGGACTTGTAACTTCACGGATCTGAACGGGGACCGACGCATGGTGTCGCTGCCGTCTCTGGATCTCGCAGGCAGACATGCTGACAATCGTATTCGGTCCCATATCGCCCAAATCTGACTGTAGCGTACGTAACAGCTTGCGATATTGGACCAGAAACAGCTCTGGTGGAGCCTCGTCCCATTCCTCGTTGAAAGCTATCAACGCCTGCCTGACCTTGGCCGCTGCCTTGATGTCATTCGCCGACGCCATTGGATAGGCACTGTAATAGTGGCTGGTTTCAAGTTGGTTATACTGGATGTATTTATGAAATGCCGTTAGTGGCACAGAGCGCGGGTAACGGATGTTGAATTTCCAGAACAGGTCGAGTCCACTTGGTATGGCAAATGTGAACGAGTCCACATACTGATTCCAGCTGCCATTGAAGTTACTGAAGAACATCATATATGAATAATTCAATTCCTCCTTTGGCTGAGCGCGATCCAGGTGAGGAAACTGTCGCCTGCCGATAATAACCCAACGGGCATAATGAATCAGGGACAGGGCAACCAAACCCCTGAGCGTCTCCGGACGTTTCAGGGCGATTGAGAAGATTAACTTGTTCAACCACGTCATATACCATGGAATCGGTGTGATGACATTCATTGCATACGCTTTCCCCGCAATATTGGACATGAATATTCTCCATTTCGTTTTGACGACAATTTTGTCCGCACTACCCATGGGTTGACTTCCTGAAAATGACGTTGGCATCTTGCACACCGTTGAGCATGGCACCTCGTGCTGATGACCGTCGACTGGTGACTGCATTGGGTAGTTGGCAATTCATGTTAGGAGGCCGGGTCGCGTAACACCAGTAACAGAGTTGTAACAGCGATCACAACGCTGCTGTCAGTGGCGGCACCACCGCTGGTACCACTTGTACAACGGTTGTGTCGACAGCATGTATAAGCGTGCTAGGATCGAGTCCTGCCCTCTGGACAATATGACAACCGACACCCTGGCCAGCCGCCTTGTGCCTGTCCCTGCCGCCCAGCCGGGCGGTCCGTCTATTGGCAAGCGGCCGACCAGGGCGCGCTTTCGCTTCGGCAGCTGGCTGGTCGACCCCTTGTCGAACAGCATCGCAAACGGCGACGACGCGCGCCAGATGGAGCCGCGCACGATGGACGTGCTGGTCGCGCTGTGCCGCGCCAATGGCGCGATCGTCAGCGTGGATGAGCTGCTGGAGCAATGCTGGGGCAGCACGATCCACGGCGACAGCACGGTCCACAAGAATCTGGCGCATCTGCGCCGGCTGCTGGGCGACAATGCGAACGCGCCCCTGTTCATCGAAACTATCCGCAAGCGCGGCTACCGCACGGTCGCCGAGGTCGACTTTGCCGTCGACGAACCACCCCGCGCCGCGCAATGGGACCGTGGCTCGCCGTTTCGCGGCCTGCTGCCGTTCGACGAGGCGCACGCCGGCGTATTCCACGGCCGCGACGCAGCTATCCTACACATGGTGCGGGCGGCGCACGCGCAGATCGACAGCGGGCTGGCGCTGCTGCTGCTGCTAGGCCCCAGCGGCTCGGGCAAGACATCGCTGGTACAGGCCGGGCTGTTCCCGGCCATGTCGCGCCCGTGCGCCACGGGCGATCCGGCATTGCGGGCAAGTACCACGTTCGATATCGCCGACCAGGGCGAGCAGACGCTGTTCGCCGCGCTGGCCAGCGCCATGCTGGACCTGCACTGCGAAAGCACGTGCGCGTTCGTGAACGAAAATGCCATCGCACTGGGCAAGCGGCTCGAACTCGACTGCGAAGGTGTGGCCGCGCAGTTACGCTCGACGCTGCCCCGGCAGCACGCCGGCCAGCGCTACGCCATCTTCATCGACCGGTTCGAGGCACTGTTCAACGCCAGCCGCGTGACGGCGGACGAGCGCGATGTGTTCCTAGTGACGCTCGAACAGCTGGCGCGCAGCGGCAGCTGCCTGCTCGTGCTGGCATGCCGCAACGACTTCTACCCCAGTATCGCCCGCTATCCCATGCTTATCGAAGGCAAGGCGCACGGCGGACACATCGATCTTGCGCCGCCCGCCTTCAGCGATATCGCGCAGATGATCCGCAAGCCCGCGGCCGCGGCGCAACTGACGTTCGGCATCGACCCGGTCACCAAGGCGGGCCTGGACGATATCCTGTGCGACAGCGCCGCCCGCAGTCCGGACGCCCTGCCGCTGCTGCAGTACTGCCTGCACGAGCTGTACCGGCTGCGCACGCCCGCAGGGGAACTGAGCTTCGAGGCATTCCACGAACTGGGCGACCTGGAAGGCGCGATCGGCCGGCGCGCCGAACAGGCCGTGACGGAGCTGGACGACGCGCAGCGGGCCGAGCTGCCGCACATCATGTCGCTGGTGACCGTGCTGTCGCTCGACGAAGACCAGGTCACCAGCCAGCGCGCGCCCTGGGTCGCGCTGCGCTGCGATGCCGCCCGCCACGCCGTGATCGCCCTGATCGAGGCACGCCTGTTCGTCAGCGACCTGGCCGGCGGCTTGCCGGTGTTCGGCATCGCGCACGAAGCGATCCTGCGGCGCTGGCCGCGCATGAGCGAATGGATCGCCGCCCATCGCGATGCCTTGCGCGCCCGCGGCCGGCTGGCCCAGCAGGCCACACGGTGGAACGCGGACGGACGCCGCGTAGACCTGCTGATCCCGCGCGGCAAGCTGCTCGACGAAGCCAGGGATTTGCAGCGCACCGGCCTGTGGTCGATCGATCCGCCGGAGGCCGATCTCATCCGCATGTCGAACCGGCGCGCGCGCCAGTTCGAGTGGATGCGCATTACCGGCCTGGGCCTGATCATCTTGCTGGCCATCCTGACTTCGGCGTTCGCCCTGAACGCCTACCACGCGCAACGCGCCGCCGAAGCACGCCGCGCAGAGGTCGAGCGCCTGGTCGACTTCATGCTGGGCGATTTTGCCGACAAGCTGCGGCCGCTGGGCAAGCTCGACCTGCTGGAAAGCATCAGCGGCAAGGCGCTGCAAACCCTGCGGGCTTCGCAGGAAAACACGCTCAGCCCGGCGGGGCTGACGTTGCGGGCCAAGGCCTTGCAGGTGATCGGCGATGTCAGCCGCTCGCGCGGCAACGCGGCGCAGGGCATCGAAGCGCTGGGCCAGGCCAACGCCATCCTGGTGCGACAGCATGCGGCGGCGCCGCGCGATATTCAGGTGCTCAGCAATCTCGGCATCAATGCCTACTGGGTGGGCCAGCTGCACAAGGATCACAACAACATGCCGGCCGCCGAGCGCGCGTGGCGGCAGTACCTGGACTACACCAACCGGCTGCACCAGCTGGAGCCGCACAAGGTCGAGTGGTGGGTCGAGCAATCGTATGCCCACAACAACCTCGGTTCGCTGGCATTCACGCGCGGGGCGCCGGGCGAGGCAGCCACCGAGTTTGCCGCCTCGATCGCGCTGAAACAGCGTGCACTGGACCGGGCCGGCGGCGCCCAATCGAAAACGCTGGTGGCGGAGCTGGCCGACAGTTATTCGTGGCTCGCCCTGGCCAGGCAGGCGCTGGGCGAGCTGGACGCGGCCGGGCCCCTGTTGCAGCGGACGATCGACCTGGTGCAGGAGCTGCGCACGCGCTATCCCGACGAACCGATGTGGGTCACCAGCCATGTTCGCGCCCTCCAGCTCCGCGCCAGCCTGTCGCTGGCGCTGGGCAGGGATGACAACGCGCTGGCAGACCTGCGGGAGGCGGGGGAGCAGTTCTCGCAGGTCGCCGCGAAAGACTCCGGCAACCATGTGTGGCAGGTGGAGCTGGCGAACATGGAGCTCGACCTGGTCAAGGTGCTCGCCCGCCGAGAACCGGCCAGCGCCATGCTGCCCCGGCTACGGCGCGCCCACGCCACGCTCGCGGCCACCCTGCGAATCGACCCGAAAAATGCCCGGTGGGCGCGCAGCGAGGCCGTGGCGCGCGGCCGGGTCGCCGCCGCGTTGCTGGCCACCGGCGATGCGGGCCAGGCCGGGCGCGAGATCGAAACTGCGGTCGGCCATCTGCGCCGCTTGTACGCTGCCAACCAGGCCAGCGTGCCGCTGAGGCTCGCCCTGGTCGAGGCGCTGCTGGTCCACACGGCGGTGCTGAAAGCGAACGGGCAGGCGCCCATGGCCAGGGCCGCGTGCCGGGAAGCTTTCGACGCGATCCGACCCGGCTCGGCAACGATGGACTTTGAAATCCTGGCGCCGTGGGGCCGGGCGGCGCTGTGCCTTGGCGAAGCCGGCGCGACCGACATCCCATGGAAGCGATTGCAACAGATCGGCTATCGCGACTCGCAGTATCGGCAATTGATCCCAACCAGATAAGGAACTGCATGACCCATCCCTCGCAAGTCATCGTTGTCGTCACGATCGTAGGCGTCGACGACAACGCCCAGGTGTTTTACACCTATACCGACGATGAACTCAACCATGTGCACATCGAAGATCCGTGGTCCGATGTTCGTGCGGTCATTCCTTACCACACCCTGTACGTGCTCGACTATGCAAGCTCGCGCAACGGCTGGCGATTCAAGAGACATCTCGTATGGATGGGCCGTCCCCACACCGAGCATTGGCGGACCGACAACAAGCTGGGCATGATTACTGTTCATGACGACCGGAAAGTCCACCGGTTCAAGCTCAAATTCCATAACAGGGTAACGGGTTACGACGTCAAGGACGATCCGCAGGAAGCGAATGTCAAGGAGCCGACATAAGCAGCGCTGCGATCGGGGCCGCCGCGACCGGCGCTATGCCGGCCGGGGATCGCTCCGGCTGCTCCCGTCCAGGTAACCCTGCAGGTCGTCGCAGATCCCCCGCGCCAGCGCTTCCTGCAGTGCGATGGCCAGCTCGCCCTGGCGATCGCACTGGTACATCCATACGGTCCGGGCCGCAGGGGCATCGACCAGCCGTATCGACGCCCGGGCCAGCCGCTGCTCTACCCTGACGCTGACTTCCAGGCGATAGTGCGGCGACGCGCCAGGCTCGCCGGCGAATTGCTGGAACAGTCGCAGGGCAAGCTCCTCCTCCAGTCCCTCGATAAAGTATTCCGGCCCGCCAGGTGCGCCGAGCCTGCGCAGTGGCGCCAGTTGCACCGCGACATGGGGCACCGTCCGCACGCACTGGCGCGGGTTCAGCAGCGGTACATAGGACCCGGCAGGAATCTCGATCTGCTGTCCGGCCGACGCTGCGCAGGTAGCGTTGTACAGCGCGAGGCGGCCGCGCAGCCTGCCCATCTGCACCCGTACGATGGGATCGGTGGTGGTGTCGAAATCACGCGCATCGCGCCGGAATACTTCGATACCGATCGCATGTTCGTTGATCGACTCTTCCATGCCGCTCAGCTTGCGAAGCATGAGAAACGACAGCAAACCGCACATGCGCGGCGCCTTCGCAAAAGGCGGGCTGCGTAATACTTGTTGCACAAGGTGCCAGCGGACATCGCCTTCGAGTGACGTGGCAGCAATCTTCGATGCGTTACTGATACGGTCGTTCATGATCGATCCTGTTCCGGTGAGCCATTCGGTCGCTGCACTGTCAAGTGCCTGGAATGACTCTATCGGGTCCACCGAAGTTTGACCTTACGAACATCTTACGATTGCAAGTAACTGATTTTATTGATAATTAATCTCATCATCATGAGTACCCACGGGCCGGCGTTGCCCTGCGGAGCGCCAGGAGCGGAAACGCTACACCTGTCCCGGCCAGCACGGTCCGCATCGGCGTGGCGGGTGATGCGTCCCGATGTGCAACACGGCGGGACCTTGCCGGCAGGCGACGAAGCGGGCACCTTACCAATGGCTTCGCTTTGTGGCGATCGGATCATCGCGGCCATCACGATCGCTTCTCCACCGCTATATTTCTGCAAAACGACAGTGGGTGGCAGCTTGCCCGAAACGAAGCTCGACCGTTTCAAACTGGCACGCATGGTACGGCTTCACGGCGGCTGCCATCCGGCGAGGCATGGTATTGTTGATTTTCCATTCACTCGACACCTGGAAAGCCATGGACTACAACGAATTGCTGTTCGCCTACCATGTACGGATGGAAGCCATGGAGCGCATCCAGCGCGAGCATCCCGATGGCTTGTCGGACGAAGAACTGGCCGATGCCATCGACGACTGGGTCCACAACATTGTCCAAAGCACGGTCGGCATTGCGGCGAAAATCAGGCCGCTTGTCCAGGATTAAACGCAAGGCCGCGCGCCTGAACGGGGGCAAGAGTCATCCCGGGTTGAAGCCAAGCCTTCCCTGCAATGGATTCGCCGGTTGCCTGACCTGTTTTCAAGCCGGTTCCGAGCCGGTCGTTCCGGCGGTCGTCAGGCCGCCCGCCTATGCCGCCCGCCCAAAAAAGCGGATAATGGCCGCCAATCATTTTTCAGCAGAAATTTCGGAACCTCCCATGGAAATCAAGGTCAACTTCCTCGACAAGCTTCGTCTCGAGGCCAAATTCGATGATTTCACGGTCATCGCGGACCAGCCCATCCGCTATAAGGGCGATGGCTCGGCGCCTGGCCCGTTCGATTATTTCCTGGCATCGTCGGCCTTGTGCGCAGCCTATTTCGTGAAGCTGTATTGCAACACGCGCAATATCCCGACCGAAAATATCCGCCTGTCGCAGAATAATATCGTCGACCCGGAAAACCGCTACCAGCAGATTTTCAAGATCCAGGTCGAGCTGCCGGCCGATATTTCCGACAAGGACCGCCAGGGCATCCTGCGCTCGATCGAGCGCTGCACCGTCAAGAAAGTGGTCCAGGCGGGGCCCGAGTTCGTGATCGAGGAAGTGGAGAACCTGGATGCCGATGCGCAGGCCCTGCTGACGCTCAATCCGGATGCCGATGCGCGCACCTATATCCCGGGCAAGGACCTGCCGCTGGAGCAGACCATCGCCAACATGTCGGCGGTGCTGGCCGACCTGGGCATGAAGATCGAGATCGCTTCGTGGCGCAATATCGTGCCCAATGTGTGGTCGCTGCATATCCGCGACGCGCATTCTCCGATGTGCTTCACCAACGGCAAGGGTGCGACCAAGGAAAGCGCGCTGGCCTCGGCGCTGGGCGAATACATCGAACGCATCAGCAACAACCATTTCTATGCCGGCGCCTACTGGGGCGAGGAGATCGCCAACGCGCCCTTCGTGCACTACCCGAACGAACGCTGGTTCAAGCCGGGCCCGGAC
>DASVVD010000120.1:0-1816 GCA_036386715.1 Pseudoduganella sp. | reverse complement strand
TGTGTTAAGGTCGCGCCTCACGAAAGGATGTTGCAATGATCGCCGTCATGCCTGTTACTCCCGCCATCGTTCCGGCGACACCCGCCGCCAAGCTGCGCCTGTTCGAGGCACGGCAGGCATCCCGTCGCGCCACCCATGATGTTTTCGGCGAAGCAGCCATTGCCGCCCTGGTGTCGCTGGTACCCATCATCCCCGGGCAGCCCGGCGCGTTTGCTCCACAGTACTGCCTGCGCGGCAATACCGGCGCGCCGTTCGTGCGGCGGGAGCCGGCATGACGAAGGAAAAACAGGGCGCCGGCGTGCTCAATGCCACGGCGGCTTTCCTGCTGTGGGGCCTGTTCCCGCTGTATTTCCATGCGATCGGCGAAGTGCCGCCAGTGGAAATCCTGGCGCACCGCATGGTGTGGTCGCTGCTGTTCCTGTGCATCGTGCTGACGCTGCGGGGTCAGTGGAAATGGTTGCCGGCGGTACTGCGCAAGCCGGCAGTGGTGGCCACGTTCGTTGCCAGTGCCCTGCTGCTGACGGCCAACTGGTTCATCTATATCTGGGCCGTCAACAATGGCCACGTGATCGATGCCAGCCTCGGCTACTTCATCACGCCACTGTTCAATGTGCTGCTGGGCCTGGTCGTGCTGAAGGAACGGCTGCGCAGCGGCCAGTGGCTGGCGGTGGGCGTGGCGGCCGCCGGCGTGGCGTGGCTCACCTGGCAGGCCGGTGCGCTGCCGTGGATCTCGCTGGCGCTGGCCGCCACGTTCGGCGGCTACGGCCTGCTGCGCAAGACCGCCGCGCTGGCGGCGCTCGAAGGCCTGTCGTTCGAGACGCTGCTGCTGTTCCCGCTGGCGGCCGGCTATGTTGCCTGGCTGACCGTACACGGTGCCAACACGTTCATCAACACGCCCAGCGACACCACCCGCGCACTGCTGGTGGCCGCGGGGCCGATCACGGCGATCCCGCTGCTGCTGTTCGCCGCCGGGGCACGCAAGATCCCGCTGTCGGTGCTGGGCATGCTGCAGTACATCGCACCGACGATCCAGATGATCCTCGGCCTAGTCGTGTTCCATGAAACGTTCACCGGAGCGCGGCTGGCCGGCTTCATCGTGATCTGGAGCGCGCTGGCGCTGTACATGGCGGAAGGCTTCATCACGTCGCGGCGGGCGGTGGCCAGCTAGTGCCTGACTGGCCCTCGCGCACCGTTTGGCGTATCCTTGTTGACCTTCTTTAAAGTCACATCACTCAATTCGAGAATTTCTCAATGGCAAATTACGTCTATACCATGAACCGCGTGGGCAAAATCGTCCCGCCCAAGCGCCAGATCCTGAAAGACATTTCGCTCTCGTTCTTCCCGGGCGCAAAGATCGGCGTACTGGGCCTGAACGGCTCCGGTAAGTCGACCTTGCTGAAGATCATGGCCGGCATCGATACCGACATCCAGGGCGAAGCGCGCCCGATGCCGGGCCTGTCGATCGGTTACCTGCCGCAGGAACCGCAACTCGATCCGGAAAAAACCGTGCGCCAGGAAGTGGAATCCGGCCTGGGCGAAGCCTTCGAGGCGCAAGCCAAGCTGGAAGCCGTGTATGCGGCCTACGCCGAGCCGGATGCCGACTTCGACGCGCTGGCCAAGGAGCAGGAACGCCTGGAAGCGATCATTTCCTCGGCCGACGGTGGCAACCTGAACCTGCAGCTGGAAATGGCGGCCGACGCGCTGCGCCTGCCGCCGTGGGATGCGAAGATCGGCGTGCTGTCGGGCGGCGAGAAGCGCCGCGTCGCGCTGTGCCAGCTGCTGCTGTCCAAGCCGGACATGCTGCTGCTCGACGAGC
>DASVVD010000119.1:0-1501 GCA_036386715.1 Pseudoduganella sp. | reverse complement strand
CCGTGCCGACCGTGCGGCTTGTCTCCGGCACCGGCGCAGCAGCCTCCTCGACGTCCTGCACTGCCGGGTCGGGCACCGGTGGTTTCAGGCGCTGGCCGAAGCCGGAACTCGTCGTCTCGGGGTGCGGCTGGGATATGGTGGCATTCTTGCTCATCTTTTTTCCTCGGTGCGTTGCGGACCTGTCCGACCGGCGGCCGTTGAAATCCAGTATACCGGAATGTTTTATCTTGTATACTGGATATTGAAAAGACAGTCCATTTCTGCCACAGGAGCCATCTTGCCCAGTCAAACCATGCCCATCGCCCCGGACGACGAACACTACTGGCGCGGCATCCGTGGCCAGTACGCCCCGTCACCAGACTTCATCAACCTGGAAAATGGCTATTTCGGCTTGCCGGCAATCCCGGTACAGCAGGCGTTCCGGCGTTACCAGGACCAGGTCGACAGCGAGAATTCGTATTTCATGCGCGTGCGCTTCCCGCAGGCCCTGGAACGCGTCATGGCAGCGCTGGCGGCCTTTACCGGCGTTGGCCGCGACGAGCTGCTGGTCACCCGCAACGCCATGGAATCGCTGAACATCCTGATCCAGGGCTATCCGTTCGCCGCGGGCGACGCGGTGCTGCTGGCGCGGCACGACTACGACAGCGTCATCGACACATTCGGCATGGTCCGGCAGCGCAAGGCGCTGGAACTGGTCACCGTCGACGTGCCGCTCGACCCGGCGGGCGACGAGGAAATCGTGGCGTTGTACGAGCACGCGATCACGCCGCGCACGCGGCTGCTGCTGGTCACCCACGTGGTGCACCGCACCGGCCAGATCATGCCGGTGGCGAAGATCGCGGCAATGGCGCGCGCCCGCGGGATCGACGTGATCGTCGACGCGGCGCATTCGCTGGCCCACATCGACTACGCGGTGCCCGGACTGGGCGCCGACTTCGCGGCGTTCAACCTGCACAAGTGGGTCGGCGCCCCGCTCGGCACGGGGCTGCTGTATATCGCCCGGCACCGCATCGCCGAGATCGGCGCGCTGTTCGGCGACGTCGGCCACGCGCCCGGCGATATCGCGCGGCTCGGCCACTTCAGCGCGGTGCCGCCGGCGCCGATCCTGGCGGTGGAAGATGCGCTGCGCTTCCACGCATCGATCGGCACGCGCAACAAGGAAGCGCGCCTGCGCTACCTCGCCGGCTACTGGATGGATCGGGTGCGCAACGTGCCGAATGTGCGGCTGTTCACGCCGCGCGATCCGCGCCGCCATGGCGCGCTGGCATCGTTCGGTATCGAGGGCATGCCGGCCCATGCCGTGGCCGCACGCCTGATGGACGACTACCGCATCTTCACCGTGGTGCGCGGCATCGGCGATGAGGAATGCGTGCGCGTGACGCCGCACCTGTACACGTCGCTGGAGGAACTCGATGCGCTGGTGGCGGCGATCGGCGAACTGGCCGGCTGACGGCAGGCAGCTTGCGGCTGCCTACTTTTCCGCCCTGGCCTTGTGCGCCTG
>DASVVD010000118.1:0-10540 GCA_036386715.1 Pseudoduganella sp. | reverse complement strand
CGCTGCGTTGATCTCTTCCAGCGTGATGCCCGGAATGAGCGCCTGGGCATACGCGTATTCGTTCTGTATTCCCGGGATCGGCTCGTCCTCGAGGAAGTTGCGGATGTATTCGGCGACGAACCCGGCCGAATCGGATTTGTCGCGCTCGGCGTAGGAGCGCTCGAAGTTGCGCAGCATGGTCTTCTTGGCGCGCTCCAGTTCCGAGGCGGTGAAGCCGAACTGCCGTGCACGCTCGTCTTCCTGCACCAGCGCATTGATCGCCGGCACGTGGCCGCCCTTGCCGAGCAGCGCCGTGATGGAGAACGAGCGGTAGCCGCGCACCACCTTGCCCATGCCGCTGCCGCCCTGGATGAACGGCGGGTCGGCCTGCTGCGTGAGTTCCATCATGCGCTGGCTCAGCATCGCGCCGTACAGCTTCTCGACCAGGTCGCGGCGATAGCCGCCATAGGTGACGTCCTCGGGATGCGGCACGATCGGGTAGCGGATATACAGCACGTCGGCCGGCGCTTCGCGGTCGGTGATCACCAGCCCTTCGTCCTCCTTGCGCTCGGGAATCGCGGCATACTCGCGCGGACGCGGGTTTTGCGGATTCGCCAGCTTGCCGAAGTGCGCCTTGACCAGTTTTTCCGCCTCCAGCGGATCGATGTCGCCGACCACCATCACGGCCATCAGGTCGGGCCGGTACCAGTCGCGGTAGAAGCGCCGGATCGCTTCCGGCTTGAAGGTGCGCAGCACGTCGGCCTTGCCGATCGGCAGCCGCGCGGCATAGCGCGAGCCGTTGAACAGCTTCGGATACAGCACCTGGTTCATGCGGTCATTGGCGCCCTTGCCCATGCGCAGTTCCTCGAGCACGATGCCGCGTTCGCTCTCGATGTCGGCGTCGTTGAACGTGATGCCGTGCGCCCAGTCCTGCAGCACGAGGAAGCCCTTCTCGACCGCCTCCTTCGAATCGGTGGGGATCGGCAGCATGTACACGGTCTGGTCGAAGCTCGTGTAGGCATTCAGGTCGCGGCCGAACTTCACGCCGATCGACTGCAGGTACGACACCAGCTCGTGGCGCTTGAAATGGGTCGAGCCGTTGAACGCCATGTGCTCGGTGAAGTGGGCCAGGCCCAGCTGGTCCTCGTCCTCGAGGATCGAGCCGGCCTTGACGACCAGCCGCAGCTCCAGCCGCTTGGCCGGCTTGCCGTTCTTCTGGATGTAGTACGTGAGGCCGTTCGGCAGCTTGCCGACCTTGACATACGGTGCCACCGGCAAGGTCTCGCCGGGCGCCGGCAGCGGCGCGGCATGGGCCAGCAACGAGGCGCCGAGCAGCGCGGTGGCGGTGGCAAGCTTGAAAGGGCTCAACTTCATGGGATGGGTGCGGTCGGATGGGCGAAGCGCCACCATACACCAGAAACGGAAGGCTCTGCTACAATCGCCGCGCCTGCCGCACCATGTGGCCGGCTGACCAGTTACTTAATCTACGTCTTCGGGGCGGGGTGCGATTCCCCACCGGCGGTATGGCCTGCCAGGCCGAGCCCGCGAGCGCCTCTGGTGGTTCACCACCGGAGGGTCAGCAGATCCGGTGAAATGCCGGAGCCGACGGTATAGTCCGGATGAAAGAAGATGTGCGTTGACCGTGCGACCTCGCGCGTGGCTTGCCACGTGCCGTGGCGTGCGCGTGTTCGCTTTGCCCTGGAGCGTTTTTCGCCTTTGCGAGGAGCGTTTCCCATGTCTGTACAAGCATTCAATCCTGTTTTCAATCCCGTTTTCAATCCTGTTTCCAATCCCGCTGCGCCCCCTGCCCTGCATGGCACCGACCTGGCAGCCCGCATCGGCGCCGCGCTCGATGCGATGCGCGCCGGCGTGCCCGTCATCCTGCTCGACGATTTCGACCGCGAGAACGAAGCCGACCTGATCGTGGCCTGCGACCGCCTCACCGTGCAGACGATGGCGCTGATGATCCGCGAATGCAGCGGCATCGTGTGCCTGTGCCTGACGGCCGACCGCGTGCGCGAACTGGAACTGCCGCCGATGGCAAGCGAGAACGGCAGCCGCTACGGCACGCCGTTCACCGTATCGATCGAGGCACGACATGGCGTGACCACCGGCGTTTCCGCCGCCGATCGCGTTGCCACGATCCGCGCCGCCACGGCGGCCAATGCGCAGCCGGCGGACCTGGTGCGGCCCGGCCACGTGTTCCCGCTGCGCGCCTCGCCGGGCGGCGTGCTGGCCCGCGCCGGCCATACCGAAGGCTCGGTGGACCTGGCAGCCATGGCCGGCCTGGCGCCCGCCGCCGTGCTGTGCGAGCTGATGAATCCGGACGGCACGATGATGCGCGGCGACGCCATCGAAGCATTCGCGCGGCAGCACGGCATGCCGATCCTGACGATCGCCGAGATGATCGCGTGGCGCAAGCTGCACGGCTGATTCGCCAGCGTGTTCATTTCGTGATGCAGGCCGCTGCAACCGGCACGGCGACGGGGTGCACGCCGCGCTGCACGGCAAGCCACGCGACGGCATACCCGGCCGCGATGGCCACATAGACGATGGCCAGGCGCGGGCTCCAGTCCTGCGCCGCGTGCAGGATGGTGCCGGCTGCCGCCACGCCGAGCAGCGCGCCGACCTGGCGGCCAGCGTTGAGGGCGGCGCCGGCGGCGCTGGCATGGGCCTTGCCGCCGGCCCCCATCACGGTTGCCGTCATGGCCGGGATCGCAAAACCGATCGCCAGGAACATCAGCGTGCCGCCGGCAATCACCCGCCACGGCGGCGTGACGGCAGTGGCCTGCGCGAGCAGCAGCGCGGCCACCACGGCACCGCCCATGCCGGCCAGCAGCGGCAGGCGCGTGCCGTGCCGGGCAACCGCGCGGCCGGACAGCACGTTCGACACGCCGGCGGCCGCCGTCATCGGCAGGATCGCGAGACCGGTGCCGAGCGGGCCAGTGCCGTGTGCACCCTGCATCCACAAACTGAATACGAACATGTGACCGAACGTGCCGAAGTTGATCAGCATGCCGGTCAGCACGGCGGCGCGGAACGGCGCGAGGCCGTACAGTGAACGTGGCAGGATCGGCTGCGCGGCGGCGCGTTCGCGCCGGACCAGCAGCATGGCCAGGAGCACGACTGCGGCCATGGCAGCGGCAACCGGTGTGGATGCCCAGCCCAGAACCGGGCCTTCGATCAGCACGAACGCCAGCGCCGCCAGCGCCGCGGCGCCCAGCAGGTGGCTCGCCAGCCCCAACGCCCTGGCCTGCGGCGGCGGTGCCGGGGCTTTCACCTGCGCCAGCACGATGCCCAGCAAGCCGATCGGCAGGTTCAGCCAGAAGATGCTGCGCCAGCCGGACGCCTCGACCAGCAGGCCGCCCGCCAGCGGCCCGGCGGTGGCCGCCGCGCTGACGATCGCCGCCCAGGCGCCGAACATTTTCGCGCGGCGCCGCTCGTCGTCCTCGGCATGCGTCAGCAGTGCAAGGGAACTGGGCATGAACAGCGCGGCACCGCTGCCCTGCAGCAGCCGCGCGGCCACCAGCGCCGCGCCCGATGGCGCCAGCGCGCACAGCACGGAGCCCAGCACGAACACGGCCAGCCCGCCCTGGTAGACGCGCCGGGCACCGTAGCGGTCCGCCAGCGCGCCGCCGGCCAGCAGCAGCGCGGCAAACGTCAGCGTATAGCCGTCGACGACCCAGACCAGCCCTTGCAGCGGCACGCCGAGGTCGGCCGCAATGTCGGCCAGTGCCGTGTTCACGGCCGTGACATCGATCATCGCCATCACGAAACCGATGGCAAGGGTGAACAGCAGCATGATGCCTCCTCTCCTGTGATGCATGAAGGTTAAGCCCACTTGCCCGATGCAGTAAACCCGCATACCATCGGCAGGCTGATGCAAAATTGCATCATGGTGGAGGAACGATGGACTGGGACGACGCACGGATATTCCTCGGCATTTACCGCGCCGGCACCTTGCGTGGCGCCGCCGCGCAGCTGGGCATCGACCAGGCCACGGCGGGCCGGCGCCTGGCCGCGATGGAGGCGGCGCTGAACGCCCGGCTGTTCCTGCGCACGCCCTCCGGCTACGTGCCCACGCCGGCCGGCGAGATGGCGGCGCGGCCGGCCGAGAAGATGGAACAGGCCGCGCACCAGCTCGAGCGGGAGATGCAGGGCATCGACAACCGGCTTTCCGGCACCGTGCGGCTGGCCACCACCGACACGATGGTGCAGTATTTCGTGATGGAGGCGATCCGGGCGCTGCATGCGCAGCATCCGGACATCCGCGTGGTGCTGCACGTGACCACGGCGGTGACGAACCTGACGCGGCGCGAAGCCGATCTGGCCGTCCGCACGCTCAAGCCGACCGACCCCGACCTGGTGTCGCGGCACCTGGCGCGGCGTACCTCGGGCCTGTATGCCAGCGAGGCCTACCTGCGCGAGCGCGGCACGCCGCTGGTGGAAGACGGCCTGGCGGGCCACGACCTGGTGGTCTACCATGCTTCGGTGGCGCCGCGGCAGGCCACCCACGTCGCCGGTGTGCCCGTGGCCGGCGCCCGTATCGCGCTGGAGGTCAACACGGGCCTGATGCTGATGGAAGCGGCGCGCGCCGGCATCGGCATCGCCGAGCTGCCGGTGCACATGGCCGGGGCGGACCCGCAGCTGGTGCGCCTGTTCCCGGACCGGGTGCACACCTACGACATGTACCTGGTGATGCATGGCGACCTGCACCGCAGCGCGCGGGTGCGGGCCGTGGCCGATGCTATCGTCGCGTCGGTGCCGTGATAGCCGGGACCGTGATGCGTGCCGTGATGCGGTGCCGTGCCCTGCCTTGCGTGGCAGGATGATAAGATTGCAAGATGTCCACCCATGCATCACTGTTCCCGTCGCTGCTGCGGCTGCAGCGCGCCACGACGATCTGGCTCACCAGCTGGTGGCGCCTGCTGCAGTTCGCCGCGCTGATCCTGGCGCGCGGCGTCGCGCCCTCGACCTACCGCCGCGACAACCACCGCGCCCTTGCGAGCCACCTGGTGCTGGGCACGGCGCCGAACCTGCTGTGGTTCTGCGTGCTGTCGGCGCTGATCAGCCTGGTCATCATCCGCATCGTGGTCGTCACCGCCACCTCGTATGGCCTGTCCGGCTTTGCGCTGGAGATGGTGGTGCGGGTGCTCGTGCTGGAGCTGATCCCGCTGACCGCGGCGCTGTTCGTGGCACTGCGCAGCACGCTGCCGGCCGGCGTGGAATTCGCCCAGCGGCGCCTTGCGGCGGCCGCAGCGGCACCGGCCGGCTCGGCCGGCCCGGCAACCGACCCGGCCGAAGCGCTGCGCTGCGAATTCTATCCGCGCGCTTCCGCCGGCATCTTCGCCGTCTGGCTGCTGGCCGGCCTCAGTTGCATCCTGACGCTGGTGCTGGCCTACCTCGTCATCTATGGCTTCACGCCGTATGCGCTGCCGGGCTACACGCGAGTGGTCGGGCAGATCTTCAACCCGGCGGTGGCGCTGATCCTGGTGCTGAAGATCGTGTTTTTCTCGCTGGCGGTCGGCATCATTCCGCTGGCATCGTCCTACTACGACGCGGCCGCCAACCCGTTCGCGGCGCGGCTGCGCTTCACGCACGGGCTGGCGGACATGGTGCGCATGTTCTCGGTGGTCCTGCTGATCGAAGCCGCTTCGCTGATGGGCAACTACTATTAATAAGATTGACTGAACGATTGAATGAGACGATTGAACGAGCATGACTGACAATTCCACTCCCGTCCCGGCGGCGCCAGCCGAACCGGCACCGGTGCGCAACGCCGAACTGAAGGCCGCGCTGCTGCTGGTGCTGATGGTGCTGCTGGTTGCCGGCGCCGCGCTGTACCTGATGTATGCGCGCGGCGCGTTCGAGGCAACGCAGCGCCTAGTGCTGACCGCCGACGACTCGGAAGGCGTGGCCGTCGGCATGGATGTCACGTTCGCCGGTTTCCCGATCGGCCGCGTGCGCAGCATCGAACTCTCCCGCGAGGGCAAGGCGCGGGTGCTGGTCGACGTGCCCGAGAAGGATGCGCACTGGCTGCGCTCGAGCAGCATCTTCACGCTCGAGAAAGGCATCGTGGGCGGCGCGAAGCTGCGCGCGTTCACCGGCATCCCCACCGACCCGGCGCTGCCGGACAAGGCCGAACGGCCGCTGCTGGTCGGCGACGTGGCGGCCGAGATCCCGCGGCTGCTGTCCGCCGCGCGGGACATCCTCACCAACGTCACGGCGCTGACGGCTGCCGACTCCTCGCTCGGCCAGAGCCTGGCGAACGTGCAGGGCGTGACCGAGAAGCTGAACGGCCCCGGCGGCGCGATGGGCTTCATCGCCGGCGAAGACCGCAAGGCGCGCGAGCTGCTGGCCAATGCCAACTCGCTGATCGTGCGCGCCGACCGGCTGGTGGGCAATGCCGACAGCAAGGTGTTCGGCGACAAGGGCGTGGCCAACGATGCGCAGGCCGCCGTCAGGCAGCTCGACGGCCTGCTGGCCGATGCGCGCCTGAGCCTGAAGAAGATGGATGCGGTGCTCGAGGAAGCGCAGGCGGTCGGCAAGAACGCCCGCGTGGCCACCGAGGACCTGGGGGCGCTGCGCGCCGATGTCGATGCCAACCTGCGCAAGATCGAGCAGCTCGTCAACGAGATCAACCGCAAGTGGCCGTTCAAGCGCGAAGCGGAGATCAAACTGCCATGAAGCGCCTGTTCATTTACACCCTTCCCGTGTTGCTGGCCGCCTGCAGCGGCGGCCCGCCGGTGCCCGACTGGAAGATGAATGCGCAAGGCGCCCTGGAACGGGCCACCGGCGCCTACATGGCGGGCCGCGACCTCGTCGAGAAAAACGAATTCGCCCATGCCCGCGACGATATCGCCGCCACCGGCAAGGTCGACCTGGTCATCCGCGCGGAACTGATCCGCTGCGCCGCCCGCACCGCCGCGCTGGTGTTCGAGGAGTGCGGCGGCTTCGAGGCGCTGCGCAGCGATGCCACGGCAGCCGATGTGGCGTACGCCGGCTACCTCGCCGGCCGCGCGCAGCCTGCCGATGCCGCCCTGCTGCCCGAACCGCAACGCGCCGTGCTGGCCGCCACGTCCGACGCCGCCGCCACCGCGGCCGCCAACGGCATCGCCGATCCGCTGTCCCGGCTGGTTGCCGCCGGCGCGCTGTTCAAGGCCAACCGCGCCACGCCCGACCTGGTCGCCCAGGCCATCGCCACCGCCTCCGACCAGGGCTGGCGACGGCCGCTGCTGGCCTGGCTGAACGTACAGGCGCTGCGCGCCGAACAGGCCGGCGCGGCCGACGAAGCCGCCCGCCTGCGGCGCCGTATCGCGCTGGTCGAAGGCCAACCCCGCTGAAACATCACAACAACTGCGAACGCTGGTGGTTTTACAACACCGGGGACTGTCCCCTTTTTTTGGAAATATTTCCTTACAACACCGGGGACTGTCCCCTTTTTTTGGAAATATTTCCTTAGAACGGGGACAGTCCCTGTTGGTAAGCACCCGTGTCTTCCGTATTGATATCAGGTCGCCACCGGGTAATGACCGCGGAAATCAGCGGTCACTGGTCGTTTTACAACAGGGGGACAGTCCCTAATTCCAGGAAATATTTCCACAGAATGGGGACAGTCCCCGAATTTTGGAAATTTCCTGGAAAACAGGGTCTGTCCCGGGTTTTGCTCCTAGGTTTGCTGGCGCAGCAATTTGGCGACGGCGGTGCGGGCTTCGTGGGCGAGTTCGCGCAGGTCGAGGTTGGGGATGGTGTCGTGTTCGACCACGGGCCTGCCGGCCACGGTGAGCAGCCGCAGGGTCGGGCGGCCGCCGGAGGCGACGGGGCCGACGGCAAGGTCGTGCAGTCCGAAGTAGCGCGGGTCGTCGAGCGCGTAGACGGCAATGTCGGCGGCCATGCCGGGTTCGAGCGTGCCCAGGCCGGACAGGCCGAGCACCCGCGCGCCGCCGGCCGTGCCCCAGCGCACCACGTCCTCCACGGAGGCGGCATCGGCGCCGCCTTCGAACGTGCCGCCGCGGTGCGCGGGCCGGGCCTCCTGCCCGCCGCGGGCGCGCTGCATCAGCCAGGCGGCATGCGTTTCCGAGATCATGTCGGCCGCTTCGTTCGAGGCCGCGCCATCGACGCCGATCGAGATCGCGGCGCCCGCCGCTTCGAGCTGGCGGATCGGCGCGATGCCGCTGCCGAGCCGGCCATTGCTCTGCGGGCAGTGCGCCACGCCCGTGCCGGTGGCGCCCAGCAGCGCGATCTCCTCGTCTTCCAGTTTCACCAGGTGGGCGAACCAGACATCCTCGCCCAGCCAGTCCTGCTCGGCGGCGAAACGCACCGGCGTCGTGCCATGCCTGCCATGGGCGGCGTTCTGGTATTCCACGGTCTCCGACAGGTGGCTGTGCAGCCGGATGCCGAGCCGGCGCGCTTGCGCCGCCACGGTGCGCAGCTCGGCCGGCGCCATCGAATACAGCGGTGTCGTCGGCGCCATGACCACGCGGCGCATCGCATCGGGCGCGGGATCGTGCCAGCGCTTCGTCAGGCGCTCGATGTCGGCCAGGTAGCCGTCCAGCGTTTCCGGCCGCAGGCAGGCCGGCAGGTCCGCCTCCAGCTGGCGCGTCTGCGTGGCGCCGCCGCGGCACAGCACGAAGCGCATGCCAAGGCGTTCGGCCTCCTCGAACAGGATCGCCGAACTGTCGAACGGCATGCCTGGCCAGTACAGGTAATTGTGATCGGCCACCGTGGTGCAGCCGGAGCGCAGCAGCTCGACCAGCCCGATGCGCGCGGCGAGGCGAAACAGGTGCTCGTCGAACGCGGCGCGAAAGCGGTAGGGCGTGGCCGCCAGCCAAGGCGTGAGCGGCAGGTCGATGCCGGCCGCGTCGCCCTTCAGCAGCGACTGGAACAGGTGGTGGTGCGTGTTCACCCATGCCGGGTAGACCACGCAGCCGCTGGCATCGATTACCCGTTCGCCGGGCAGCGCCTCCAGGCGGCCCAGCGCGGCGATACGGCCGTTCGCGACGCGGATATCGGGGCCGGCATGGCGCGCGGCGTCGCCCCGCAGCCCGGTCACGATGGCGGCGGCGTTCCGGATCAACAAATCGTTCATGCAATCTCCTTTTATTGGTCTACAGGTCCAGCACCAGCAGCGGCGTTTTCGAACGCGAGCAGCACGGCAGGAAACGGTCGCCCAACGCCCGCTCGGCGTCGGTCAGGTAGCAGTCGCGGTGATCGGGCTCGCCGGCCAGTACGGTCGTGAGGCAGCTGCCGCACACGCCCTGCCGGCACGACACGGCAATCTCGATGCCGTGTCCGGCCAGGCAGTCGACGACGCTCTGCCCGGCCGGCACGGCGACGGTCCTGCCGCTGCCGGCCAGCCGCACCTGGAACGTCGCCCCGTCCGCCACCACGCCACTGCCGGCGAAGTGTTCGACGTGGATCTGGTCTGGCGCGATACCATGCGCGCGCGCCGCCTCCGTCACCAGCGCGATGAAACCGGCGGGCCCGCACACGTACAGGTGCGTGTCCGCGCCGGCGCCGGCAAACAGCGCCGCCAGGTCGAGCCGTTGCGAGGCGGGGCCATCGTCGGCATGCAGGTGCACGCAGTTCGCGAACGGCGCCTCCCGCAGCCACCCGGCAAACGCGGCGGCGGCCGAACGCACACAATAATGCAGGGCGAACTGCCGGTCGAGCATGTTCAGGCATTCCGCCATCGACAGCAATGGCGTGATGCCGATTCCGCCCGCCACGAGCAGCGAACGCCGTGCGCCGGTATCGACCTGGAAGTGATTGCGCGGCGCGCCGATCGTGACCAGGGCGCCCTCTTCCAGCCCGTGCATGGCCCGCGAGCCGCCGCCCTCCTGCAGCAGCACCGCGATGACATAGCGCGAGGTATCGCGGCAGTCGTTGCACAGCGAGTACTGGCGTATGAGCCCGCCCGGCAGGTGCACGTCGACGTGGGCGCCGGGCGTGAACGGCGGCAGCGCCGCGCCATCGGCGGCGCGCAGTTCGAAGCCGAGAATGCGCTCGGCTTCCCGCCATTTGCGGGCGATCCTCACCGTGAACGTCTGGCTCATGCTTCGGCCTCGCTTTCATGCCAGTGCGCCAGGCACACGCGCGCCAGCGCTGACATCAGGGCGAACAGCAGCACGCCGGTCACGGTGATCATGAACAGCGCCGCGAACAGCCGCGGGATGTTCAGCTCGAACCCGGCCTGCAGGATCTGGTACGCCAGCCCGGTGCTATTGCCGCCGGTGCCGGCAACGAACTCGGCGACCACGGCGCCGATCAGCGACAGTCCGCTGGCAATCCGCAGGCCGCCGAAAAAGCTCGGCAAGGCACTGGGCACGCGCAGCCGCACCAGCACCTGCCAGCGCGTGGCGCGGTTCAGCCGGAACAGGTTGAGCAGCCCGGGATTCACGCTGCGCAGGCCCAGCACCGTGTTCGAGATGATCGGGAACACGGCCATCATCGTGGCGCAGATCGTCAGCGCCGCGGCCGGCGTCTTGACCCAGATGATGATCAGCGGCGCGATCGCCACCACCGGCGTCACCTGCAGCAGGATCGCATACGGGAACAGGCA
>DASVVD010000117.1:0-4812 GCA_036386715.1 Pseudoduganella sp. | reverse complement strand
TGCGTACGTGATCCTGCCTGGCCGCAGCACGGCCCAGGCGGCGGCCTATGCCGCGGCGCCGACCGTCACGATCCTGGAACGGTCGGCCGCGGCCACGGCGGTGCGCGATACGGCCCTGGGCCTGGTCGGCGCGCACTTCTGGACCGACGCCGCGAAAACGGTCAATCTCCAGGGGGCGCCTTACGTGACGAGCAACCGCAAGGCGGCCGTCATCACGCAGGAGGTCGACAACGTGCTGCACGTGGCAGTGGCCGATCCCACGCAAGCCAATGGCGGCGCGATCGAGATCGAGATCGCGCGCGCCGCGGGCGCCGCCATCGCCACGTCGCCAGGCGTGACGGTGACGCGGCTGGCACCGACGATCCGGCTGGCGATCGACGTGGCCGCAGCCGCCGGCAAGTCGTTCGGCGCCAGCTTCAGGCTGCTGCGCACGAAGACGCTGCGCCCGGTGGCCGACGCCACGCTGCGCGACGGCAGCTACGGTGCGATCAATTACGGCACCGCGGCGACGATGACCGTCAAGAACGACGGCGCAGGCTATGCCCGGCAGGCGCTGGCGCGCTTCGACCTGGCATCGGTCGACGGCACCATCGGTGCCGCAACGCTGAAGCTGGCGCCGCGCTCCCGCGGCCAGGCCACCGCCATGACGCACAACCTGCTGCAGGTGGCGGACGGGTGGTCCGAAACGGGCGTGACGTGGAACAGCCGCCCTGCCGACATCGCGGCGCTGGGCGCATGGACGGTGCCGGCGGTGGACGGCTATGCGACACTGGACGTCACATCGGCTGCCGCCGCGGCGCAGGGCAGCGGCAAAAGCCTGTCGGTGCGGATCGAGGCGGCCGCGAACTATGGCGCGAACGGCTGGGTCGAATACGCGACCCGCGAAAACGGCAGCGAGCCGCTGCCGGCGCTGGTGGTGGATTACTACTGACCCAGTTTTCCTTCCTGCTTCCCGTCCTGTTTCCCCGGACCGAACACGGCGCGCCCGGCCGCGCCGTGCAGTTCGAAGACGATCAGTTCATTCTCGCCGGCCTGCAGCAACGGCGCCGGCACGTACAGCGCCGCCTGCGGGCCCTGCTTCCAGTAGCGCCCGAGGTTGAAGCCGTTCACCCACGCCACACCCTTGTTCCAGCCGGGCAGCGACAGGAAGCTGTCGCCCGGCGCCGCCACGTCGAACACCGCGCGGTGGAACGCCGGGCCGGCCAGCGGCGTCGCGGCCGGCTGCGGGCGGCTCCCGGTAGCGAAGCGCAGGGCCGACAGGTCGCCCAGCGGCAGCGGCAACATCGTCCAGTGATACAGCTTGTTGATGCCCAGCCGCACCCACCCCAGGAGCCCCTTGCGGTCCTGCAGGTCCGGCCCGTAGTTGACCCTGCCCATGTTTTCGACGAGCAGGTCCAGGGTGAAGGGCCCCCCGGGCACGTCGATGTCCAGCGTGCCGCCGCCATCGCGTGCCAGCACGCCCGCCTCGACGCCATCGACGAACACCTGCGCCCGGTCGTGCACGCGCTCCACGGACAGCGTGACTTTTCCCGCCGGATGGACAACCGTCGTGCGGTACAGCAGGAAGCCATAGTCCTGGCCCAGGCTTTCCATGGTGCGCGGCGCGATGTCGTGGTGCGGCGTGGCCAGCACGGGCAGCGCGTTGGCCAGCGCCAAGCTGCCCGTGAAGCGCGCGGCGGTCGGCGGCAACTTCGGTGACGGCGGCGGCAACGCCAGCGGCGGCAGGTCCACGTACTGTTCGATGACCTTGCGGAAGGCGTGGAACTTGGCGGTCGGCTCGCCCGCCTCGCTCAGGGGCGCGTCGTAGTCGTAGCTGTTCACGGTGGGCTGGTAGGCGCGCGTGACCAGGTCCGTGTTCGCACCGTTCATGAAACCGAAATTCGTCCCGCCATGGAACATGTAGACGTTGACGGAGGCGCCGGCGGCCAGCACTTCGTCGAGGGCCTGTGCGGCATCGGCCGCGTCGCGCGTGTGGTGCGGCTCGCCCCAGTGGTCGAACCAGCCATTCCAGAACTCCATGCACATCAGCGGCCCGCCCGGCTGGAACTCGCGCAGCTTGGCGAACTCGCCCTGTGCGCGCGAGCCGAAGTTGGCTGTCATGAACACATCCGGCAGCGTGCCGTGCGTCAGCATGTGGTCGGTAGCGCCGTCGGACGTGAACAGGGGCGCCTCCACGCCCAGCTCCACCATCAGCGCCCGCAGCCATTCCAGGTATTGCCTGTCGCTGCCGTAGCTGCCGTATTCGTTCTCCACCTGCATGGCGAGGATCGGGCCGCCGTATTGCACCTGCAGGGGCAGGAGCCGGGGCAGCAGCGCCGTGTAGAAGCGCCGCACGGCTTCCAGGTACGGCGCATGGCAGCAGCGCACTTCCATCGCCTGGTCGGCAAGCAGCCAGGCCGGCAGGCCGCCGAATTCCCATTCGGCGCAGATGTACGGGCCGGGGCGGACGATCACGTACAGGCCCAGCTCCTGTGCCAGCCGCACGAACGCGGCGAGGTCGAGCCCGGCGTCGAAGCGGAATTCGCCGGGCCGCGGCTCGTGCAGGTTCCACGCCACGTAGGTCTCCACCGTATTCAGGCCCATGACGCGCAGTTTCAGCAGGCGGTCGCGCCACTGGCCGGGCACGACGCGAAAGTAATGCAGTGCGCCGGACAGCACGCGCAGCGGAGCGCCGTTGAGCATGAAGCGGTCGCCGGAAATCGTGAAGGAAGGAGGAGTGTGCATGGTGAATGAATGAAAAAAGCGCAAAAAAGAAGGGAGCGCAACCCTGCGGCGGCGTCCCTTCGAAAGAGCCGTGCACACCCGGGGGGAGCCGGTGCGCACGGGCCACGGACCGTCAGAAGATCGTCAGAAGTTCAGGTCGAGCCGCGCGCCCACGTAGCGCGTGTAGTCGCGCGGCGGCAGCCACGACGTGGTGCTCACGACCGCCACCGGATTGGGCGCCTTCGCGCTCCACGTGCCGGTGGCCACCGAATTGCCCAGGCCAATCGCATAGGTCTTGTCGAACACGTTGTTGACGAAGAACGACAGCCTGTAGCGGTCCCGCTTGTCCTTCACGCCGAAGCCGATGTTGGCGATGCCGTATGCGCCCTGCACCGTCACCGGGTCCTGGTTCAGGGCGAACTGCGTGCGGCTCTGCCAGCGGTAGGCTCCGGTGAAGAACAGGTCGAAGCCGGCGGCCTGCAGCGGCAGGTCGTACTGGCCGCCCACGTTCACCTTGATCTTCGGCGCGTTCGGCAGCGTGGCGCCTTTCAGGTCCTGCACGTTGGCGTTCGCGAATTTCGGATTCGGCGCGCAGTTGCCGCCCACGGTGGCGCCCGTTCCGGCCGCGTTGAGCACGCTGTAGCACGGGCCGTTCTCGAACGACGTGATGGTCGCCTGGGTCCATGCGAAGCTGCCGTTCAGCAGCAGCGCGCGGCTGGCGCGCAGCGTGCCGTCCACTTCCAGGCCGCGCGTGCGCAGGCCGCCGATGCTGTGCAGCGTGGTGCGGAAGACGTTGTCGTCGTCGACGAAGCCGGCCGATTGCTGGAAGCCGCGGAAGTTGGTATTGAACAGCGCGATGTCGAGCGTGGCGCGGTTGTCCAGCAGCGTCGTCTTCAGTCCGAGCTCGAAGTTCTTGGCCTTTTCCGGATCGACCGGCTGGTTGCGCGCCACGATCGCATTGAAGCCGCTGGTCAGGTCGTAGGCCACGCCCTTGTAGCCGGTCGAGTATGTGGCATAGGCCATCGCGTCGCGGCTCACGTGGTGCTCGAGGCCCACCCTGCCCGTCACCGCATTGTCGGAATGCTCGCCCGTGTAGAACTCGGTCGGCACGCGCGGCGCGGGCGGCGGCGTGTAGCGGGTGAAGCCGTAGCCGGAATCCTCGCGGTTGGCGCGCAGGCCGGCGATCACGGCGGTCTGCTCCGTGACGGCGAAGCTGCCCTGGCCGAACAGCGCATAGTTCGTGTTCCACGCCTGGGCGCCGTAGGCGGTAACGTAGCTGCTGGCCGGCGCCCGCACCAGCAGGCGGTTCAGCATGTTGCGCCCGTACCAGAGACCCGTCACGTAGCGGAACCGGCCCGTGTCGGGCGACGTCAGGCGCACTTCCTGCGTGATCGACTTCACGTCGAACGTGCCGAAGCTGTACAGGCCGCCGGAAAGCCCGGTCACGCGGCCATTGACCGGCAGGTAGCGCAGGATGTCGGCGCTGGTGCCGTCGCCATCCTGGAAGTCGTCCATGTGATAGTTGCCGAACGACGTGATCGACGTCAGGTTGTGCCCCGCCAGCACGGAATCGTCGCCGAACTGCCAGTTCAGGCGCAGGCCGGCACCGGCATCGCGGAACTTGCCCCCGGCCGGATAGTCGTTGCTCACTGTCGTGTTGCCCGGCCCGATCGGGATGCCCGCGTTCAGTTCCGTGGCCGGCAGCTGCGTCACGTTCTGGTAGTAGCCGCCCGGCATCATCGACGTGTAGGGATTCACGCAGCAGTTGCGGTTGGTGCGGTTGTAGTGCGGCGAGAACACGGCCTGGAACTGGTCGGTCGGGTTCCATTCGAACTTGCCCATGATGGTCTCGCCGCGGCTGCCGTTGAGTTTCGAGCCGTCGTACAGGTTGTCGACGACGCCGCCGAAGCCGGTCTTGCTGACGGTGACGCGGCCGCGCAGCGTGTCGGTTAGCGGGCCGGACACGCTGGCGCTGGCACGCCACTCCCGGTCGTCCGTCAGCAGGAAACTGGTGCTGGCCTTGCGCGTGCCGGCGATCGGCTTGGTCGTGATGTTCAGCGCCCCGGCGATCGAGGACTTGCCGAACAGCGTGCTTTGCGGGCCTTTCAG
>DASVVD010000116.1:0-10053 GCA_036386715.1 Pseudoduganella sp. | reverse complement strand
CCGTTGAGCCGCAGGACGTCGACGAGCGCATCGTCGGCCGTGCGGAAGACGCGGATGGTGCCACCGCTGCCCAGCGCGGGCTGGTTGTCGAACGTCAGCCTGAGCGTCACGTCGACCGGTTGCGCATCGGCCTGCGCCGCCGGATACGTGGCGTTGCCGAGCGGGTAAGCCTGGGTCGGCTGGACGAACCGCGGCGCAATGGTGGCGGCGATCGTCCGCGTCAGCAGCGGATCCGTGCCAGACGTGAAGGTGATCGTCGCCGTGCCGCTACCGACCGGGCTGATGGTGGCCACGGTACCGTCCAGCGTGACCGCCGCCACGGCCGGGTTGCTCGATACCGCGGTGTAGCTGTCCGGATTGCCGTCATTGGCCACGGCCTTCACCGCAACCTGCAGCGGCGTATCGCCCGCTTCGGCCGCATAGGTGGTCACGGCCGGATCGATCGCCAGCTGTGCCGGCTTGAGGGCCGGGTCGCCGATGCGCACGTCGTCGATCTGGAACGACTTGTTGGCCGTGTACAGGCCGACCAGGCCGCGTGCGGCGAAGGCGGTGTCGGTGATCGAGCCGAGGTTCTCGCCGTCGAGGTAGACCGTCAGCGTGCTGCCGATGAGTTCGAAGCGGACCGTATAGAACGGGCCGTCCATCGAGATGGCCTTGCGCACCTGCCTGGGCCGGCTCAGCGAGCCGGCGAACATCTTGGCGATCTCGACCTGGGTGCTGGCGGTGCTGTTCTGCACGTTCAGGCCGCCGCCATACCAGTTGCCCGCATCCGTGTAGCGGGTCACCAGGTACAGCTGCTTGTTGCCCGTGCTGCCGTTGGTCATCGGGCGGATGCGCGCCTCGACGAAATAGTCGCCCGAAGGCACGGCGCCCAGCGCGCTGCCCTTGATGAGGGCCAGCACGCCGCCGGTCGAGGCGGCGGTGTACTGCAGCACCTTGTTGGCGCTGCCGGCCACTTCATCCTGCACGCGGAAGCTGCCGTTCGGGCCGGCCACCGGCAGCAGGTCCCATTTCGCGGTCGTGCCGCCCTGGAAATCGTCGCAGAAGTACACGCCGGTTGCCGGGCAGGCCAGGCTCGGGCCGGTATCGATCGTGGTGCTGCCGGTGCCGGTGACGGTCGTCGCCAGCTTGCCGCCGCCGGCCTGTGCCAGCGCATTGGCCTTGACCAGCGCCAGCGGACGCGGGCTCCAGGCATACGGCGGCGTCCAGTTGACGGCGCTGGACACGCCGCAGGCAGCGAGCGGCGCGGCATTCAGCAGCGAGCCGCTGTCCTTGAACGCGCCGGGCGTGGTACCGGAAAAGTCCTTGACCACGTCCGGGCAGGAACGCGCTCCCGCGATCTCGAACACGTTGTTGTTCGACAGGATCTTGGCCGCGTTGCCGACGCCGACGCTGTAGCTCACCGGGTACACCGGGTGCGATTTCGAGCCGGCGAAGTAATTGTTGAACAGGTGGACCTGGCCGAAGCGCACCCGCGGAGCGCGGCTGGCCACGTCGCGGAACACGTTGTTGCTGAAGGTAACGCGCAGCTTGCCTTCGTCCGCGGTGGCGCCGTCGCTGCCGCCGATCAGGTTGTTCTTGTTGTGCTCGGAGAACGCGTTGTACGACACCGTGACGTAGTCGGACGCGTTGGTGATGTCGAGCGCGCCGTCGTGGCACTGCTTGACATGGCCGTTTTCGACCGGCAGGAAATTGTCCGTCAGCGGCGCGTCGGTAAAGCTCACGTGGTCGACCCACACGTGGTCCGAAGCGGAAACGCCGATGGCGTCGAAGGCCGAGTTCCAGTTGCCGGTCGAACCGTCGGTGGGGTCCCACACCGGGCCGACATCGCAGGCATTGACCAGCTTCAGGTTACGGATGATGACCTGGGAAACGTTCGAGACGAGGATGTGGCCGTTGACGATGCCGGCGTTGGCGCCATCGCCGATCAGCGTGGTGTTGCTCTTCAGGCGCACCGCGCCGCGCGCGGCCTGGTCGGCGCTGCTGGTAAAGGGTTGGCCTTCGCTCATATCGATGATGCCGGCCAGCTTGATGATCTTGGCGTTGCTGCCGCCGTTGTAGATCGCCGCCAGCAGCTGCGCCCGGGTGCTGGCCGTGTAGACCTGGCTGGCCGGGGCGCTGGAGCCGCCCTGCGTGCCGCCGGCCTGGCTGGCCCAGCCGTCGGCCGGGGCGGCCTGGCGTGCCGGGTCCACCGGTTCGGCAGTGTGGCCGGGCGCGGCGCCCATGACCAGCGTGCCGGTCAATGTGCTGGTTAACGCGGCGCGCAGCGCCGCCTTGAATGCAAGATGTCGCATGTAATTCTCCTGAGGGAGCAATGAGTTGGTGCGGGGTGATCCCGCCGGCGCTACGGTGTGTTCAGCAACGCGGCTGGCGCGTGTGCCGTACGAGGCCGAGGCCGATCAGCCCGGCCACCAGCAACGCCGCGCTTCCCGGTTCCGGCACCGGCGCGGCCGTGCCGATCGCAGCCGTCAGCGAGCCGTACTCGCTCCATTCGACGGCGCCGAGGTCGAGCGCGATGGTGTGGGCATCGACGACCGACAGCACCGGCATGCCGCTGGCGCCATTTGCATCGGCCCAGGTGAAGCTGGTGATGGCGCTGGCCAGGCTGCTGCCGAAGTCGAAGCGCATGCTGTAGGGGCCGCTCGGAATCGCACTGTTGGCGATCACGGTCAGCGCACCGCTGGCGGAAAGGTCGATGCCGAACAGGAAGTCGGCGGTCAGGAATTCGACACCGGACTCGAGAGGGTCGAGGCCGGTGGTATTGGCGCCCGGCCCGGCGGCGAACTGGTGATCCAGGCCAAGCATGCCCGCGGCCTCGCCGTTGTAGGTTGCGGTAATGGTGGCATTTTGCAGCGGGATCATTGCCGCGTGCGCGGTGGTGGCGCCCAGCGCGGCAAGCGCCAGGGCCGTCATGGCCGTTACAAGGTTCTTGGTTGTCAAGCGTGTCTCCGATCTGTTTATTTTGATTTCGGAAGCGTCCGGGGGAGGACGCCGGGGGACACCTCGCGTGTCCCGCGCCACTTCAAGGGGGGCCGCGAGGGCCGTGGTCGAAGGTGGTCGATGCTGCCGTGCAGCAGCCGGAAGGTTGTGTAAATGCCAGCTCAACCGGTCAGGCCATTCTAGATTGGTCAGGCCGGTTTAGCAACACCCTGCTGTTTTTTTGCCAATCAATCGCGCAGCCGGCAGGTGACGCGGCAAGCCCGAAGGAATACTATGCTTTGACGAAGACAGCATCGAAGGCGCCTTACCGCAAGCACACCACCAACCAGAACAGCAATGGAGGATGACACCATGAATCTCGCCGATATCAGCAAGCTGGGCGTTGCCAACCCGTTCCGCGAACGCTACGACAACTACATCGGCGGGCGCTTCGTTGCGCCTGTCAAGGGGGAATACTTCGCCAACGTGACGCCGATCACCGGCCAGCCGTTCTGCGAAGTGGCCCGTTCGACGGCGGAGGACATCGAGCTGGCGCTGGATGCCGCCCACGCCGCCCGGGAAGCCTGGGGCAAGACCTCGCCGGCCGAGCGCGCCAATATCCTGAACCGCATCGCCGAGCGCATGGAGCAGAACCTCGACCTGCTGGCGACCGCCGAGACCATCGACAACGGCAAGCCGATCCGTGAAACCAAGGCCGCCGACATTCCGCTGGCGATCGACCACTTCCGCTATTTCGCCGGCTGCATCCGCACGCAGGAAGGCGGCATCTCCACGATCGACCATGAAACCTATGCCTACCACTTCCACGAGCCGCTGGGCGTGGTGGGCCAGATCATTCCGTGGAATTTCCCGATCCTGATGGCGGTGTGGAAGCTGGCGCCGGCGCTCGCGGCTGGCAACTGCGTGGTGATCAAGCCGGCCGAGCAGACGCCGGCCTCGATCATGGTGCTGGCCGAGCTGATCGGCGACCTGCTGCCGGCGGGCGTGCTCAACATCGTCAACGGCTATGGCCTGGAAGCGGGCAAGCCGCTGGCGTCGAGCAAGCGCATCGCCAAGATCGCCTTTACCGGCGAGACGGCCACCGGCCGCCTGATCATGCAGTATGCCGCGCAGAACCTGATCCCGGTCACGCTGGAACTGGGCGGCAAGTCGCCGAACATCTTCTTTGCGGACGTGATGGATGCGGACGACGATTTCTTCGACAAGTGCCTGGAAGGCTTCGCCATGTTCGCGCTGAACCAGGGCGAGGTGTGCACCTGCCCGTCGCGCGTGTTGGTGCAGGAATCGATCTATGAAAAATTCATCGAACGGGCCCTGGCGCGCGTGGCGAAGATAAAAGCCGGCAACCCGCTCGACGACAGCACCATGATCGGCGCCCAGGCATCGCAGGAACAGCTCGAAAAGATCCTGTCCTACCTCGATATCGGCCGCCAGGAAGGTGCCGAGGTACTCACGGGCGGCGAGCGTGCCGTGCACGAAGGCGACCTGTCCGGTGGCTTCTATGTGCGCCCCACCGTGTTCAAGGGCCATAACGGCATGCGCATCTTCCAGGAAGAGATCTTCGGCCCGGTGGTCTCGGTGACCACGTTCACGGACGAAGCCGATGCGCTGCGCATCGCCAACGACTCGCTGTACGGCCTCGGTGCCGGCCTGTGGACGCGCGACGGCAGCCGCGCCTTCCGGGTCGGCCGCGCGATCCAGGCCGGGCGCGTGTGGACCAACTGCTACCACCTGTACCCGGCGCACGCCGCGTTCGGCGGCTACAAGCAGTCGGGCATCGGCCGCGAAAACCACAAGATGATGCTCGACCACTACCAGCAGACCAAGAACCTGCTGGTGAGCTACAGCCCGAAAGCACTGGGCTTCTTCTGAGCAGGGCACCATGGCTTCCCACATCGACCGCGTGACCGCGACACCCGCCGCGCTGGCCTTTATCGGCGAACTGCGGGCGCGCCACGGCGCGCTGATGTTCTTCCAGTCCGGCGGCTGCTGCGACGGCAGCGCGCCCATGTGCTACGCCGCAGGCGAATTCAACCTGAGCGACAGCGACGTCCACCTGGGCGACCTGGACGGCGTGCCGTTCCATATCGGCGTGGAGCAGTTCGCCTACTGGGAACACACCCAGCTGATCATCGACGTGGTGGCCGGCAACGGCGGCATGTTCTCCCTCGATAACGGCACCGGGCGGCGCTTCCTGACCCGCTCGCGGCTGTTCACCGACGAGGAATGCGAAGCGCTGCGCGGCCAGCCACTGGAACGTTCCGGCGCCGCGACGTAGCTACAGCAGGAAAGGGCGCTGTCCTCCGCCCTCCGGTGGCGGCAGCGCGCCGGTCTCGTCCTTGAGCGCCACGCCGCTCAATTGCCGCCGCCGCGCCTCCGCCAGCAGGTAGTGCAGCCTGGCCGCGGCATCTTCGAACGGCAGCCCGGCCGGCCGCACGTTCGAGATGCAGTTGCGCCTCTCGTCCGTCAGGCCCACTTGCGGTGCCCACGTGAGGTACAGCCCCATGCTGTCCGGCGAACTGAGGCCGGGCCGCTCGCCGATCAGCACCACGACCATTCGCGCACCGAGCAGCTCGCCCACCTCGTCGCCCACCGCCACCCGCCCCTGCTGCACGACCGATACCGGTGCGACCGACCACGGTTCGGCCAGCAGCCGCGTGCGCAGCAACCCCAGGAACGGCGCGGCATGCTGCCCGACGGCCAGCGCGGAGAGCCCGTCCGCGACGACGAACGCCAGGTCGAACGATGCGCTGTCGGCAGCGACATCATTCCGTGAGGCCAGCACGTTGCGCGACGGCGTGTCGAGCCGCCGGCCGAGGTCGGGCCGCTGCAGGTATTCGTTGCGGCTGGCGGCCGCGCTGTGCAGTACATGGCACGCGCCAATCTCCGGCCACGCGCCCTCGATGGACGCTTGCAGCGCGGCGGTATCGAGCGCGCCGTGCACCGCGTCGCGCGCGCGGGCATGCGCCAGCTGGAATTCGAGCTGGGCATCGGTCGGCTGGCTGATCCCGGTGTGGCCGAGGGCGATGCGCGCAGCCGTAAACCGGCGCAGCGCCGGCCAGGGATCGGGGATGCTGATCTTGTCCGCCATAAGGTCCGGCACTCTTTCAGGAAACCTGCAGCAGCGCGCGCTGGAACGGCGCCGCCAGCGCACCGGCCAGTGTCGCTTCGTCATCGCCGGTGAAGATGCCCGACCTGCACAGCCAGTCGTGGAATTCGGGCGCCGGCCGCAAGCCGAGCGCGCGGCGCGCGTACAGCGCATCGTGGAACGACGTGGTCTGGTAATTGAGCATGATGTCGTCCGCCCCCGGCACGCCCATCACGAACGTGCAGCCCGCGGCGCCGAGCATGGTCAGCAGCACGTCCATGTCGTCCTGGTCGGCCTCGGCGTGGTTGGTGTAGCACACGTCGCAGCCCATCGGCAGGCCCAGCAGCTTGGCGCAGAAATGGTCTTCGAGTCCGGCGCGGATGATCTGCTTGCCGTCGTACAGGTACTCCGGGCCGATGAAGCCGACCACCGAATTGACCAGCAGCGGCTTGAACCGGCGCGCCACGGCATAGGCGCGCGCCTCGCAGGTCTGCTGGTCGACGCCGCCGTTGGCGCCGGCCGACAGCGCGCTGCCCTGCCCCGTCTCGAAGTACATCACGTTGTCGCCCACGGTGCCGCGTCCCAGCGACAGGGCCGCGGCCTGCGCTTCGTGCAGCAAGGCCAGGTCGATGCCGAAGCTGGCATTGGCGGCCTGCGTGCCGGCGATCGACTGGAACACCAGGTCGACCGGCGCGCCGCGGCCGATCGCGGCGATCGTGTTGGTCACGTGGGTCAGCACGCAGGACTGGGTGGGGATGGCATGGCGGGCGATGATCTCGTCGAGCATGCCGACCAGGCGGATCACCTGCGCCACGTTGTCGGTGGCCGGGTTGATGCCGATGACGGCGTCGCCGCTGCCGTATTGCAGGCCGTCGAACAGGCTGGCGGCAATGCCGGAAAGGTCGTCGGTGGGGTGGTTCGGCTGCAGGCGGGTCGACAGCGTGCCGGGCAGGCCGATAGTGTTGCGAAAGCGCGTGACCGGGCGGCACTTGCGGGCCACCAGCACCAGGTCCTGGATGCGCATGATCTTCGATACCGCGGCGGCCATTTCCGGCGTGATGCCAGGCGCCACCCGGGCCAGCACCGCGGTATCGGCCTCGTCGCCCAGAAGCCAGTTGCGGAAGTCGCCCACCGTCAGGTGCCGGATGGGCGCGAACGCCGCCGCATCGTGGCCGTCGACGATCAGGCGCGTGACTTCATCCGTTTCGTAGGGCACCACGGCTTCGTTGAGGAAGGTGGCAAGCGGCAGTCCGGCCAGCGCCATCTGCGCCGCCACGCGCTCTTGCGCGCTGCCCGCCGCCAGGCCAGCCAGGTGGTCGCCGGAGCGCGCCGGCGTGGCCTTTGCCAGCAACGCGCGCAGGTCGGCGAACTGGTAGGTGCGGGTGCCGACAACATGGGTGAACTGGCTCATGGCTGCCTCGGGTTGGTGACACGGCGGCTTGCGTGGAAGGTTCGCAGCCTGTTCACAGGTTACCGAATTTCGCGCCGTCGTGTCGAACTGCTGTGTCGGCGTCAGCGCCGCAATTCCGACATGATCTTCTCGGCCAGGAAATCGCACGGCGCGCGCTTCGACATGGCGCTGCGCGCGAGGATGACTTCGAGCGGGTCGATTTCCGGCAATCCCTGTGCCTGGCCGACGAGGGTAAGGTGCGCCGGCACGGCGCAGCGCGCCAGCGGTGCCACCGCCAGCCCCGCTTCGACCATGCTGAGCAGCCCCATCAGGCTCGGGCTTTCATACGACGTGCGGTAGGTGATCTTCGCCCGCTCCAGGCTGCGGATCGCGTTTTCGCGCGCCACGCTGCCCGGCAGGAACACGGCGATCGGCAGCGGCCGCTCGCGCCAGATGTCGTGCGCGCCGGGCGGCGCCGCCCACACCATCGGTTCGAAGCGCACGAATTCCCCGGACAGGCCTTTGACACGCGTGGCGCACACCAGGTCCACCGTGCCGTCCTTGACCATGGGCGCCAGCGCCACGCTCGGCAGGCCCACCACCTGGATCTCGACCTTCGGATAGGAAGCGGAGAATTTCTTGAGGATCGGCGGCAGCAGCGACGACGCATAATCGTCGGGCACGCCGATGACCACGCGGCCGGTGATGTCGGGGCGCACCACCGCCGCCCATGCTTCGTCGCGCAGCGCGAGCATGCGGCGCGCGTAGGTCAGCAGCACCTCGCCATCCTGCGTGGGCGTCACGCTGCGCGGCCCGCGCACGAACAGCGGCTTGCCGAGCGCGGTCTCGAGCGTCTTGATCTGCATGCTTACCGCGGATTGCGAACGATGCACGACCTCCGCCGCGCGGCTGATATTGCCGGTGTCGGCGACGGCCACGATCATGGTCAGGACATCGAGATCGAGCGCTTTCATGGGCCCCGCTACCCTTCCGTAAAATTGAATCGAAGGCAAGCCATCGGATGATATGAACGGCAACTATCAGATAATCTGATAGACACCTTCAATATTATGCGATTTTCTTAGGCAATTCCAGCGTGCATAGTATTGGAAAGGAGCCCACCAATGAACGCACGCACCGATCCATCCGTCATCGCCGTCCCCGAGATGTACTTCGCCACCATCGCATCGGGCATCCGCGTCCCGTACGTGGCAAGCGGTTCCGGCGAGCCGCTGCTGTTCGTGCACGGTTCGCTGTGCGACCAGCGCTACTGGAAAGGCCAGGCCAGCGTGCTGTCGCAGCATTTCCTCTGCGTGTCGGTCAGCCTGAGCCATTACTGGCCGGCGGACGACTCGGGCCTGCAGGGAGAATTCAGCTGGAAGGCCCACGTGGCGGAGCTGGCCGATTTCATCACGGCGATGAACCTTGGCCCGGTGCACCTGGTCGGTCATTCGCGGGGTGGATGCGTGGCGTTCCACCTGGCGCGCGAGCATCCACACCTGGTGAAAACGCTGGTGCTGGCCGACCCGGGCGGCCCGCTGCAGGTCGACGGCACGCCGCCGGCGGCGATGCCGGCAGCCACCACGGCACTGCGTGCCGACGTGGCCGCCCTGATCGAGAACGGTGCGATCGATGCGGGCCTGGAGATGTTCGTCGATTCGGTCAGCATGCCCGGCGCGTGGCGCAGGAGCCCTGCCGGGTTCCGGACCATGGCGGTCGCCAACGCGGCCACGCTGCCCAAGCAGTTCCGCGATCCGTTGCCGGCATACGAGCGTGGCGCGGCAGGCGATGTGCAATGCCGCACCTTGCTGATCGGCGGCGAGAAAAGCCCGCGCATGTACCGCCACAATATCGACCGCCTGGCCGAATGGATCGGCCGGGCCGACAAGCGAGCCATCCCGGGCGCATCGCACGGCATGAATGTCACGCACCCGGCGGCGTTCAACCGGCTCATGCTGGAATTCCTGGGTGGCGCCGAGGAATCCTCTTCCGGCGAAGTCGAAATCTCCCAGGCCGGCAGTTTGTAACGACGCCATGCGGCGAACCGCACTGTTGGCTAGATGACCCGACGTGGTGCCGCCGTGAGTGGATCGCCGCTGTTGGGTGTACCGGTCGGCTCGATCAGCATGATGTGCGCTTCCGGTTCGGCGCGCGGACGGTGCCGGACCCCACGCGGGACGACGTAGACCTGGCCAGGCTTCAGCGATACCGTGGAGCCATCCTCCAGGTCGATCTGCAGGTCGCCCTTCAGCACCAGGAAGAAGTCGTCGGTATCGGGGTGGACATGCCAGTGGTATTGGCCGCGCAGCGTCGCCACCATGATGTCGTGGCCGTTGAACAGTGCGACCGTGCGCGGTTGCCAGGGGTCGGTAAAGGCTGCAAGTTTGCTTTCCAGATCGACTGCACCGGTCATCATGAACTCCTCGTGAAAAGCCCATGATCCGCGAATGCCGGTCACGGGTCTTGTACAATCGTCGCATGGAACCCGCTGCCCTTCCGGATGGTAATGACGCGCGATTTTCGTCATTGACCGACGAGGTCACCCTCATGCGGGCCAGCTTTACCGACCATGCTTTCGAACGGCACAGCCACGACTGCTTTTCGATCGGGCTGACCACTGCGGGTGTCCAGCGTT
>DASVVD010000115.1:0-4708 GCA_036386715.1 Pseudoduganella sp. | reverse complement strand
CCCCGCGCCGGCCACTCCTGCCGCAATCAGAACCATATCGATCACGATACAGGCCGCTACCGTCAGGCCCACATGGCTGCGCCGCACGCCCATGCGCAGCACGTGGGCATTCTGCGCGCCGATTGCCATGATCAGACTGGCGCCAAGGCCTAACCCGCTGAGATACACCTGTGTCGTCATCGCCGCTCCTGTAAAGCAAGGATTGTTACCGGAAGCCGCGTGGAAATAAAGCTGGGTTAATATATTTCATGTTTCATTAAATTTACTAAAGGAATTCATGGACGCCCGGCATTGCGAAGCATTCCTTGCGGCCGCCGAATCCGGCAGCTTCGAACAGGCGGCCGTGCACTTGAGTGTCACTCCATCGGCCATATCCCAGCGCATTGCGGCACTGGAGACGGAACTCGGCTCGCCCCTGCTGGTTCGCAGCCGGCCTTGCCGCACCACCGCGGCAGGGCAACGGTTGCTGGTGCATTTGCGCCGCAGCCGCCTGCTCGAAGAAGAATTTTTTGCCCAGTTGCGTGATGAGGGAAGCGCACCATCGAGGATTTCCATCGCCGTCAATAACGATACGCTGGCCACGTGGCTATTACCCGGCATTGCCGGCTTTCTGCTCGAGCAGAATGTCATGCTCGATATCGTGCTCGACGAACAGAATTACACTTATGCGCTGCTCGAGAAAGGCGTGGCGGTAGCCGGTATTTCAAGCGAAGCGAAAGCGATGCGCGGCTGTATCGTGCAGGCGCTGGGAACGATACGCTATCGCATGGTGGCCACACCGGAATTCAGGGCGCGCTGGTTTGCCGGGGGATTCGACCGGGAGGCTGCCCGCACGGCGCCTGTCATCGTATTTTCCCGAAAAGACCGGCTGCAGGCCGATTTTATCGAGGCCGAGCTCGGGTTAATGCCGGGAAGTTATCCGGTGCATTATGTGCCGGCTAGCGGTCCATTCATGGAAGCGGTGAGGCTCGGTCTCGGCTACGGCATGCTGCCGGCCCAGCAATACCGCGAATTACTGGCGAAAGGCCAACTGATCGACCTTTCGCCAGGTAACTATACCGACGTGCCATTGTATTGGCACGCTTGGCGGGTGCAATCGCCAACCCTGGTGCATCTCGGCCACGCGGTAGTACAGGCCGCCCGCAATGCCCTCAAACAGACTTGAAACTGGCCTGATAGCGCCAATTTTTGGCATGAAACCGGCGAAAAATAGGGCGAAATGCGTTGGAACGCAGATGATGCAGCCAACGCGCTGCCACGCCGGGATACCAGCATGGCATTTGCCGATATCGCCGGATCATCGCCCGGCACTATTTTTCAGAGCTGCCAGATTTCAATAGGTATAGAACATCCGCTGGATTTCCTTGGTATCAGTCGTTCTGGTCAATGCCAGCATCAGCAGGATGCGCGCCTTTTGCGGATTAAGCGTATCGGCGGCCACGAAATCAAGCGCATCGTCGTTTGCCTCGCCGTTGCGGGCCAGAATGCCTTGGCCAACGCGGCTGGCACGAACGATGATTGTGCCTTTCTTGCGCGCGGCGATCAGGGCGGGTTTTACCTGGGCAGCCAGGCTGCCGTCGCCGGTACCGGCATGGATAATACCTTTCGCGCCAGCGGCAACGAATGCGTCAAGTGCCACGGTATTCATATTGGCATAGCCGTACACGATATCGACCTGGGGCAGGGTGCTGATATTGGAGATATCGAATTCGGTGTCGATCGTATTCTTCCGCGTGGAAGCGCGATAAAAGAATGCCTTGCCACCCTGGATATATCCGAGCAGGCCCAGTTCCGGCGTCTTGAAACTGTCCGGAGTCGACGTATTGGTCTTGCTGACATCGCGCGCCGAATGGATCTGGTCATTCAACGACACCAGCACGCCTTTGCCCGCCGCATCGGCGCTGCCCGCCACGATCACGGCGTTATACAGGTTGAGCGGCCCATCGGCCGACAAGGCGGTCGATGGGCGCATCGCGCCGACCAGCACGACCGGCTTGCGGCTTTTGACCACCAAGTCGAGGAAATACGCAGTTTCTTCCAGCGTATCCGTGCCATGGGTAATGACGATGCCATCCACGTCCGGTTGGGCCAGCAGGGCGTTGACGCGCTTGCCCAGTGTAAGCCAGTGATCATTGGTCATGCTTTCGCTGGCGATCTGGAATACCTGTTCGCCTTTTACATTGGCGATCTTGGCAAGTTCCGGCACTGCGGCGATCAATTGCTGTACGCCGACCTTGGCTGCGGTGTAGCCGACTGTCGTGGTGCTGGTGGCGCCAGTGCCGGCAATCGTGCCGCCGGTTGCCAGGATCATCACGTTAGGCCGCGTCTGTGCCTGCGCTCCGGCCAGGGCGAACAGCAGCGCGGCGAGTGCCAGGAAGAATTGCCGGTAATGCGCGGTCAGGTGTTTTGACATGCAGTTTCCTTTCAGGACTTGTTGAATTATGCGCATCTTACAATACCGGCAACCTGGATGCGAAGGGCGTTGCACCATAATGGGGCAACGATAACGGCATGCATATGCATGGCGTAAAAAAAAACCCGCCACGGCGGGTTTTTACCCAAGGTTGCCTTTTCAGCCCAGTTTGTTGTCGATCTTGCGGCGCGCGGTAAAGGCCAGCAGGCTGACGCCAACGATCATCATGGTGTAGATGGTCGGTTCGGGCACTGGTGCCAGATTCAGCGTGCCTGTGTAGTTACCGCCGATATTGGCAGCGGGCGTGCTGCCCGTGACAGTGAATCCGTAAGAGCCTTCCGTGAGGGCCGCGAGCGGATAGAATTCGATGCCGCCAGTCGTCGTGAAATAGGTCTCCAGGTCGGTACGGCTGCCGTCGCCGGCTTCCCGGAAGAACTGGATATCGGTAATGGCATAGTTCGCCAGCCTGGCACCGTCGATGGTGGTACGGCCAACCACGGCAGTACCGGATGCCCAGGAGGCCGTGTCGACGTCGAACAGGTAGGTGTCGACCCTGATGTCGTTCGACCAGGCGTGCTCTGCAGTAAAGCTGGTGTTGCCGTCGGCGTTGAAGGTGAGCGTGGTGGATTGGGCAAAAGCAGCGCCAGAGGCAAGCAGACCTGCGGATAGCAGGAATGACCCTGCCATTTTGCTGAGTAAAGCTTTCTTCATTTCGATATACCCCTTTTGAATCGATTCTCGTTACGCAATATTTCCTTAAAGTATTGTCCTGTGCTGCAGCAGTTGTTACAGCCGTGGTTACAGCTGTGATTACAGTCGTGATTGCAGTCGTGATTACAGCCGTGGTTACAGCCGTGTTACAGACCAGGTTACAGCAGTTGTTGCAGTGTCAGCAGGCATGCGGCCGCCCTGCGAATATTTCCGATATTGTGAGCTTCGACGCCCGGGAGGTTCGCCAATCTGCAAGAAATATAAGTTTACATTCCTGCTAACATTGCCAATATAGTGCGGCTGTCAACGGCTTTACTTCACCAATGAAAGGTGTTGAGACACGCGTTCCTCCTGCAAGGGGCAGAGCTGAGCAACAGGTAAAGGTCAAGATTTTTTTTTTATTGCCGAGTGGCGTGGTGGTCACTGCCAGCCGGCCGCTTCTCGTCCATGCTTCCCGGTCCATGCTTCCTGGTCCATGCTTCCCGATCCCTATAATGCCGCGTATGGATATCAATTCGGACGATTTGCGGACGTTTGCCACCGTTGTCGATAGCGGCTCGCTGAGTGCCGCCGCGGTACACCTGGGCCAGACCACATCCGGCGTGAGCCGCGCGCTCGCACGGCTGGAAGAAAAGTTGCAGACCTCGCTGCTCACGCGTACCACGCGACGCATGGAACTGACCGAGGAAGGGCAGCTGTTCCTGGACCGCGCGCGCCGCATCCTGGCCTCGATCGAGGAAGTCGAGGAATGCATCCGCATCCGCCGCCAGCAGCCCGCCGGCAGGCTGTGTGTCGATGCCGCGTCGCCATTCATGCTGCATTGCATTGTTCCGCATGTCGCCGAATTCCGCGCCCTGTATCCCGAAATACGCCTGGAGCTGACGTCGACTGACCGGATCGCCGACCTGATCGAACACCGCACCGATATCGCGATCCGCATCGGCACGCTGGTCGACTCCACGCTGCATGCACGGCCGTTAAGTGCCAGTCCCTTGCATGTGCTTGCCAGCCCCGCCTACCTGGCGCGGCATGGCACGCCGGCGGCGCCGGAGGATCTTGCACGCCATGCGCTGCTCGGGTTCGTGCAATACGAGCAGGGAAATATCTGGCCCCTGCGACATGGTGCCAGCGACACCCTGGCCATTGCGCCGGCGCTTGCCGCATCGTCCGGCGAAACGCTGCGCCAGCTGGCCCTGGCCGGCGAAGGCATCGCCTGCCTGGCCGATTTCATGACATGCGGCGATATAGCCGCGGGCCGGCTGGTTCCACTGCTGGCAGCGTTCAATACCGGCCACCGCCAGCAGATCCACGCTGTCTATTACCGCAACACGCAGCTGGCACAGCGCATCAGCTGCTTCCTCGAATTCCTGCAGCAAAAGCTTTGAAGCCCGCTGTAGGTGGGTTCCCACATTTGCACGCGCTAAAGCGCCAGCGGATTTGTTCGCTGGCGCACGGTGGCTTTTCCGGTGCCTTAATAAGATGGAGTTGCGTGATTGATGCACCTCGCAACCACCAGGACAAGCTGGCAGGTCCGAAAACAGGTTCGCTCGTCCGCAGGCAAGCCGGTCCGCCTCAAGCGCCGGC
>DASVVD010000114.1:0-1664 GCA_036386715.1 Pseudoduganella sp. | reverse complement strand
TATCCGCAGCAGCTTCGGCAGCCTGAGCGGCACGGCGGCCGGCATCCCGCTGACGATCAAGCTGCACATCGTCAACGCCAACAATACCTGTGCCGCGGCCAATGCGTTTGCCGTCTACCTGTGGCACTGCGACCGCGACGGCAACTACTCTCTGTATTCGAGCGGCGTGACGAACCAGAACTACCTGCGCGGGGTGCAGGAAACGGACGCCAACGGCGACGTCACGTTCACCACGATCTTCCCGGCCTGCTATTCAGGCCGCATGCCGCACGTGCACTTCGAGGTGTATGCCAGCCTGGCGAAGGCGTCGAGCGCGTCGAACCGCATCAAGACATCGCAGTTCGCGTTTCCGCTCGCCACCTGCAACGAGGTGTACGCCACGAGCGGCTACAGCGCCAGCGTGCGCAACCTGGCGCAGATCAGTTTCGCGACCGACAACATCTTCAGCGACGGCTACTCGCTGCAGCTGGCCACCGTGACGGGCAACGTCACCGACGGCTACGTTGCCACGCTGACGGTCGCCGTGGTCGCGTAAACACCCGAAGTCCCTTCCGGCGAACGTCGTTTCGCCGCATTCGCCCCGCCTTCGAGCGGGGCGAATGCATTTTCGCCGCCGCGCGGCGTGCTCCCCGTGAAAAACCTGGCATGGCGCTTGCACTTACCGGTGTGAGTGCGGCACCGGGCCGCACCCCTTGCGGAGCCCACCATGGATCATGCCCGTCCACCGATCGACCGCCGGCTGCTCGACTTCAAGCCGGAACTGGAACTGCCGGCCGCCGGTAACGCCGTGGCGCCGTGGCGCGACCGGCTCGCCGCCCGCGGCACCGCAGACGAGTACGGCGAAATGGATTTCGCCGCCCGCCTGTTGGAGGCCCGCAGCGCGGACGAACTGGCGCCGGTGCTGGCCGACCTGGTAGGGCCCGCCGCCGATGCGCGGCAACGGGCATTGCGCCTGCCGGTGCTGCGCGTGCTGCACCGGGCCGCGCGAATGATCTTTCCCCTGGATGCCAGCCGCGCGCCGGCCGACCTGAAGCGCAAGGCGTCGAGCGTGTTCGGGCTGGAACTGGAAGGGTTGTCGCCGGAAGACAAGGAATTCGAAGTGGCGCGGCATTTCGTGCGGCTGGCCGCCGATGCGGCGCACCAGGCCCTGGCACGCGCCGGCACGCCCGGCCCAGGGCCGGGCGGGGAAAACGCTGCCGGCAACAGCGCGGGCCAGGCGGCACAGCGCGCGCTGATGCAGGCCGCGCGCCGCAGTGCGCCAGGGCTGCTGCGCCAGGGCGCCAGGGGACCTGCCGCGCCCGCGCAAGCGGCGAGCGGGCGCATCCAGACCATCGATTTGCAGGCGGGGCGGTATGACCGTTCCGGATTTGATGATTGACGTTCAACGGGAGCTAATCATGCATGACCTCGATCGCACGACCATGGAATTCGGCCAGGAGTTTGGCGGCGGCAACGGCTACGAAATGGAACAGTATGAATTCGGCCAGGGCGAATGGACCGGCGAAGGCGGCGGCCTGCTGTCCGAAGCCGACGAGATGGAGCTGGCCAACGAACTGCTGTCGGTCTCCAACGAACAGGAGCTCGACCAGTTCCTCGGCAGTTTCCTCAAGAAGGCCGCGTCGGTGGCCGGCGACATCATCAAGTCGCCGGTCGGCCAGGCGGTC